>JAQGHS010000709.1 GCA_028291605.1 Planctomycetaceae bacterium
AGCTGTATTCCACCAACGGCGTCACCATCTCGCTGATGGAGAATTTCCACCATACCAATCTCATACCGCCAGTCGGGCCGTTTCTCACCGCCTGCCTGGCATCCTTGCTGGTGGCCTTCCTGGTAACCGCCTGCATTGGCTGGCAGACGCGCGTGTCGCTGTTGGGTGCCTTCCTGATCCATACCTATTTTGCTTGTAATGATATGGCTACGTCGATGACCAAATTCACGGTCATTGAAACCCATATGCTGCTCCTGCTCGCCGTTTCCGAATGTGGCCGAATCTGGTCGGTCGACAGTTGGCTGGCCGGACGCCGCAATCCCGATCGGGCGCCACTTGTGGAACGACCCGCATGGGCGCTGGTGCCTGTCTGGCCCGCGCGTTTGCTAATGATCATGGTCGGCGCGACGTACCTGGGCGCCGCCATCACCAAGATTCATATGCCCGACTTCATCACCGGAGAGGCGATCGGCTACTGGATCATGTCCAATCCCAACTTCCGCGCCTACATCGGCGAATGGATGTCGCAATACCCCGGACTGCTGACGATGTCCGGACATTTCACCGTCCTCTGGGAGATCCTCTTTATCTTCACCGCCTGGCGCGGGATTCCACGCCGGATCATGTTTTCATTGGGGATTTTCTTCCACTTTATGGCGGCGATTACGCTGGGCGAAGTCATCTTCTTCTTTGTGATGGGCTCGGCTTATTGTGGGTGCTTGACGGAATCCGAATCCCGTTTCACGATGTCGACCGCACGACGAATCTGGAGCACTCTACTGAATTGGCTACCGGGACAAGCGGTCCTGGCCAGATTGCTGCGGGTGACCCTGCCGGTTGCATTTGGCCGCACGGCTCCGCGGTTACAACTTGCGGTCTTCACTGGATTGATGCTCGTCGCAGGCCTCGGTGGAGCTTGGGCCAACTATAGCCTGGATCTGTATGGCCTTCGGCGTCCTGAGGGGCGTCATCCACTGCAGGAAGTCAGCCAGGACGAGATTGCACGATTGTTCGTGGCGGGTGAACCAATCCGGGAACAGGACAAATACCTGGGTGTTAAAGTCGGGTCGCTGCTGGTGAGCGGACGATTGACGAACCAGCGAGACCAGTTTCGCTACGGCGAAACGATCATCTGTGAAGCGAGCCTGAATCCGCCGCACGAAGACATGTTCATCGAATGCCATCTGATGGATAAGGACAAGAAAATCATCAATCGCGACGGCAACATCGCTGCCCGTGAAGCTCGGTTCACGCAATTCAAATACAACCTGAACGAGGCCCTGGAGCCGGGTGGCTATACGCTGGTCGTACGCAGCCGAGGGCAAATCATCTGCCACCGGGACTTCGTCCTCGAAGGGGGCGCGGTGGCCGCTGCCAGTTCGCCTGTGGCGAATTAGAGCGTTGCAACTTTTCATTTGCGGCGGGATTGGGTAGCCCAGATTCTCGAATTTGGGCTACCCATCGCGCGCGAATTGTTGCAGGCAAATCTAAAGTCGATCTCACGAATGATCGTGATCGTGGCCGCAAGATCCGGCCTCAGTCTCACTCGGCGCACCATGATATTCCGCCCAGCGATCCCAGGCATAAGTCCATTCCATCCACATGCGCAACAGCGACCATAACAGCCGCATCTTCGCCAGGTGTTCGGGCGGCAGTTTGGCCTGTTGACTGAAGGCATCCCGCGTCGCCGAGGTCAACCCCAGGCGTTCGGCCAACGTTTTCAGGACTCCATCCGCGGATAGATCGGGATCTGCGTCTTCATGCACCAGTCCGGTCGCTGTCGCCCGCGCAAACAGCTCAAACAGTTGCGGCCGATACGGGGGCAGTTCGAGCGGTTTCGTCGCCCGATCCGCATCGAGTACAATCCGTTCGAGGTCCTCGATAATCTGGTCAGCGACCATCTGCAACGGAGTTTTCGCCTGATACATGTGATCGCAATACCTTATTCTCAAATCGATGTCGTTTGATGTCGCACAGGGCAGCCTATTTGCAAACAGCTTCTGACATTGCCCGCCTTACAGCATCATCAAATAACACAACGTCTGCTATTCTGACAAGTAAACTGGTTTCTTCCGCTACACAAAACTTGTGGACACGCTATTGTTTTGGTGGGATGTAATCGTATAGAGAACAGATTTGGCTCCCCTCGCCCTGATAATCCGGGGAGAGGGGTCGGGGGTGAGGGGCATTCGAGCGTCGTTCAATTGACGGCTCAAAGGCGTCTTTTTATCGGAAATCCTGGAATCCGAATCGCTGGTTGATCGTGCCCCTCACCCCCAGCCCCTCTCCCCGGAGTACCAGGGCGAGGGGAGTCAATACAACTCGATAACTCACCCTAGGGTAGCCGCGGGACGCGGCAACCCTAGGCTATTTGACGAAACCCCTTTGGGGTATTTTTGAGCTATCCGGACTGAGAAAGCCTACCCCGTTCAAACAGCATGATTCGCCGTTCGTCTCTCAAATGGCCCATTGTTCTCGGCACAACGTTGCTTGTGTTGATCGTCGCATTGCTGGTGTTTTGGATCATCTGGGGCGTGGTCACGAGATATTGGGTGTTTCTTACGGTTGGAATCGTGTTCATCGCGCTGATTCTGATTGGCGTGACACTCTACTTGATTCTCTCCATCAAAGAGGTTCAACTCACGCAGCGTCAGGCCAATTTCATCGATGCCGTGACCCACGAATTAAAGTCGCCAATTGCCTCTTTGAAGCTCTATCTGCAGACCATGGACATGTGGGAGGTCGGCCCGGACCAGCAACGGGAATTTCACCGCTTCATGCTGGAGGACGTTCAGCGTCTGGACGGATTGATCGACGACTTATTGGAAGCCGCCAAACTTGACCATCGGCAGCGGGAAGAACCCAGCGAAGACATCGATCCGGTCGCCCTGCTCCAAACTTGCCTCGAATCGCTGCGGCGGCGTTATGATTTCGGCCCCGACGCGATCCAGATTGCGTCGGCGCCGTGCGTTATCCGCGGGCGGCAACATGATCTCGAGATGATTCTGGTCAACTTGCTGGACAACGCCGCGAAATACGGCGGTGAACCACGGCAATTGTTGGTGCAAGTTCTTACGCGCGGAAAAAACCGCGTGCTGCTGCGCGTCTCGGATAATGGGGCGGGTGTCCCTTCAGACATGCGGCGCCAGATTTTTAACCGTTTCGTACGGGGAGGATCAGAACTGGAACGGCAGACCAAGGGGACGGGTTTAGGCCTCTATCTGGTCCGCGAACTGGTCGCTAGAATGAAGGGCCGGATTAACGTGCAAAGCCGTGGACCACTCGGCGGGGCAACATTCGAGCTCGATCTGCCAGGACGGCCCTTCGACCCAGCAGCGCCGACGACGACAGTTTAAGAGCCAGGCCTCAACATGTCCTTCTTCAGCAAATCAACGGCCGAAAAGCCACACATTTTGATCGTCGAAGATGAGCGTCATATTGGCATCGGGCTGAAGTTCAACTGCGAGGCCGAAGGCTACCTGGCAACCCTGGTGGGAGATGGCTTGAATGCGCTGCGTCTCGTGCATGCAGACCCCCAGCAGTTCGATTTGATCATCCTGGATCTCATGTTGCCGGAGATGAGCGGCTACAAGGTTCTGGAGGAAATCCGCAAAGCCAATGTGCAAACTCCCGTGATGATTCTCAGTGCGAGAACGCTTTCAGAAGACCGCACACGGGGGTTCGATCTGGGTGCCGATCAGTATCTGATGAAGCCCTTCGAATTGCCCGAGTTGCTCAGCCGGATTCGCAACTTGTTGCAGCGGCGAGGTCATGTGCCAAAGCCGGAACTGCAGGATGACATTTATCAGTTCCAGGGCCATGTGATCAATTTCACGCGGCATGAAGTCACCAAGAACGGCGAGTCCAAGTCACTTACCCCACTGGAATTTGAGCTGTTACGCTACTTCGTCCGCAACGAAGGGGCTGTCGTGACGCGAGCCCAGTTGCTCGACAAGGTCTGGGGACTCGATTCCTCGCCGACCACGCGGACGGTCGATAATTTCATACTGCGTCTCAGACGCTACTTCGAGCAAGACGCGACACGACCGCAACATTTCTTGTCGATCCGTGGCGTCGGATATCGCTTCGTCAAAGAGCCGGCATCGAATCCCGAGATCGTGGCGGACAATGTGGACGATACTGGAACTAGTGAAGGGTTATCGGAACAGACAACGTAATTCATCGTTCCCCCATCGATCCCATGAATTGAATGGGACTTATGGGACCAATGAAAAACCCGGTCTAACCCCGTTCCGCGCTCGGAGACAGCGGTGCCGCCCACGGCAACAGATGGAAGTACTCTTTCAACAATGTCTGCAAACGCTGCTGATCAAGAACGCCCTTGCACAGGAACTGTTCGGCCGCCTGGAGTGGATCTTCCTGCTGCAGGATGAGTAGCCCGACCAGTTGATCCTCGCTCAGAAAGTCACGGCGTACGGCGATCGTTCCGAATCGGTCCTGGGTTTCTTCTTGTTCGTCCAGGACCTGTTCGATTTCTTGCGGGCTCAGCAACTCTTGCCGTAGGGCAAGTTCCCCCAGACGAACTCGCAGCGGCTTGAAGTCGATCAAGGCCTTGCCGACGCGAGGAATGTCCAGGACCCCCTGCGCAATCAGCCAGCGACTGAACCGAAATTGATTGATCATAAATAGTCGCTGCAACTCCACTTCATTGACCAGCGAATCAAAGTAGATGTGATTACCGCCGGCAACTGCCGCTTCCTCTACGGCCTTGCTGGCCGCAGCGACGATGGTCGGCGCCAGGTCTTGATCATGACGCGCGGGAAGGGCCAGGGTCGCTCCGACGCAGACCGTCAGAGGAACGGGTTGCCCCGCCCAGATCAATCTTTCTCCCGCAATCCGACCGCGGATTCGATCGGCCAGGCGCTGCATCCCTTTCGCGGTGGGATCACAAGCCAGGATCGCAAACTGATGATCGCAGCGCGCGATGGTGTCCGAGCTGCGCAGCAAATCCTTGAGGAGTCCCCCCACACGCTTCAACACCACTTCGCCAAAGGCCTCGCCATGCTGCGAATTCAGTTCTGCAAAACGGTCAATATCGACGAAAGCGACGCCCACGGGCGCGGACAGTTGACGGCAGCGCTGCACTTCCTTGTGCAGGGTGTCTTCGAAGAACTCGCGGGTAAAAACCAGTGTCAGCGGGTCACGAAACGCCTTGGGTCCCGTCGCTGCGGATTCTGTCGACGTACCGCGCTGCTCAGGTCCTTTGCGAACTGCAGGAGCATGTTCCTCTGGATGCGTTGCCGCCAGACGTTGACTGATCAGCTTCAACTGCTCCAGAGCTTTCGATTTCAATGACGCCACGTCCGGCAATTCGGCAGTGGCCGACAAGGCTCGGGCGATGGCCGTGAAACGTTTCGCAATCCGGCGCAGCGTGTCATCCAGTTCCGCTTCCGTGAGCGGAATAGTGTCCCGGGTCAGCTCACGAATCCGGAACCAGGACAGGGCCTGATGATCCGAACAGAAATAATCGCCAATTGCCGAAGCGAGCGCCAGAGCAGAACAGAGCGGGCATTCGGTACTCGGCGACATCTGCTCAAACGTCGTCAGCGGTGCGAACTGGACCTGGATCGCGTGTACCAGGCGCGCCGGAAATCCCCATTGCTCAATCAGTTGCCCCCCCACCTGGGCCGATGTCAGTCCGAGTTCGGTCTGCTCCGTCCGCCAGAGAGGTAGCAATTCGTGTTTGGACTTTTCCAGCACAGCGACATAGCTTTGAGGCGCCGTCCGCAGGAGTGCGAAACGTCCGATATCCAGCAGCAGTCCCGCCAGGAAAAATTCACATTCCAAGCCTTCTCGCACCTGGCTGCAAAAGATCTCGGCAGCGACAGCTTTGACAATCGCCTGATGCCACAGGTTGGCCGACAGTCCATGGGGATGACCGCCAGTCAGGCACGCATCGCCGACCGCCAATGTGAGCGTCAGCGAGGTAATGACCGCAGTCCCCAATTTTTCAACCGCCTGTTGTACGGTTTCAAGCGGGATGGCGGCCTGATCGGGAGACAAATGCTGAAACAGTGCAGAGTTCGCGACCGTGATCACTCGATGCGAAAACGTGGCGTCGACACGCAGCAACTCGACAAGCTCTCGCGGGTCCACATCAGACCTGCGTGACAATTCCAACACTTTCATGCCGAGCACAGAAAGTGTGGGCAACTGTGACGAAGTCCAAATCTGGCGGGTCTCGAACACCATGATAACAACTCAATACGGGGCAAACGGGATTCCAGCGCGACGGACCGGTGGCCGTTGGGCTGCTGCAAGCATAGGTCACGTTGACTGCGGTAAACTGTGAGGGATGCATAGAAAGCGAGATTGCACCTACGGCAAACTCGGCACGATCTGCAGTTCCAGTCCGAAACGCACAGGTGGCACTGAACGCTTGATCGTGAGTGGCGAGGGAGATTTCGTAGGACGGGTCTCCAGGCCCGTCCGAGCCCGTAACCCAACAACCTGACAAAGATTAGGCCCAAGGGAGCATCGCGCAGCGCACGATTTGCGAACTGTTGGGAACGGCGGAGAAAATCGTAAACTTTTCACCAAATGTGACCTGGCGCTCCGCGAAGTTTGCGAGGCGTAAATCTCTTTGAATTCGGTGATTACGGGCTCGGACGGGCTGGGAGACCCGACCTACGATTTCACCCTATGAATTCGCCTCACAAATTCACCCCATAAACACAAAAAAACCGACCCTCTTCAACAGTTGAAGAGGGTCGGTTTTGATTTGAAACCTGATCAGACCAGATTCAGCCATAACTCTGAATCGTCGGTCGAATTAGGCCTTCTTCTCAGGAGCGGGAGCAGCTTCCGGAGCCGGAGCGGCGGGAGCCGGAGCCGGGGCGGGAGCGGGTTCCACAGCAGCCGGAGCGGCAGCGGGGGCAGCCATCGGAGCGGCACCACAGCAAGCCGGAGCGGCATTGCAGCAGGTAGCAACCGGAGCACAAGCGTTGCAGGCGGGGGCCGGAGCACAGCAGGTGTTCACCGGACCGCAGCAACGGCTACGGCGAGGAGCACAGCAGCTGTTGGCCACGGGGGCACAGCAGCGAGTGCGACGAACTTTACACTTCGGGGCTTTGCAGCAGGTATTGACGGGGGCACAACAGGCCGGTGCGGCCGGTGCACAGCAAGCGGGAGCGGAACAACCGCTGCAGCCACGCTTGGCGAAGAACGCCTTCGCGTCCTTGGCATCGAACACCGACAGGGTCACAACGGCCACGACGATGGCAGCCAACGCAGCGAACTTACGACTCATCTTTTTTTCTCCCAAGAAACTTAGCTGAAACACAAGCAGATTTCGAAATTCTACCGCCGGACGAAAAACAACTCCCCAGGCTCTGCACAACCCAAGGTTCTCGCCACGGGGCTGAACTATTTCCTTCTCAACTCCCGGCGTTCACGCATCCTCTCTGAATCTGAATTCGTTTCAAATTCAGGCCCTCTCAGAGTCCAATTACCAACGAAAGGCTGGCAAGTTGAACAGCGAATGCGCGGTTACATAACGGAAATAGATAAGGCGATACGCCATCAAAGTCAACCAACTCAACCTATTTTTCCGATAAATTGGAATGTTTGGTCAAGCTGTACGGGCTCGCAGACAACGCATATTCGCAGCAAGTTTGCTCGAAAATATTCGCCACAATCACCGCAACCCATTTCACAGTATTATCTTGCAACCATCCGCCGAGGGTCTCTCGCGATTTGTTTGCGTCGTTCGTCCTGTGATGCTTACAGTCTACCCGCCAAAACACTCCCCGGAGCCCGTCAAGGGTAAATTTCTCAGATTTCCAACAGACCGGGTCGATGGTTGCGACAGTCGATCACATCGCGGAAACTTAACGGGTGATAGGAGCAAATCGATGGCGGCAAACGGTTCTACTGATAGCAGTCGTGCCCAGTTCGACTGGCGGTGCGGATCGGACCAGTTACGACTGGGGCTCCGACCTTTGTTCATGGGCATCCTGAATGTCACCCCAGACAGCTTTTCAGATGGTGGAAAATATCATCATCTTGATGCGGCAGTGAAACGCGCTCGGCAACTCGCATCAGAGGGGGCGGATATCATCGATGTCGGCGGCGAGTCCACGCGCCCCGACTCGCAACCGGTCAGTTTAGAGGAAGAGCTACAGCGGGTGGTGCCCATCATTGAAGCCCTGCGCGGTGAGGTCCAGATTCCCATCTCGATCGATACCACTAAGGCAGAAGTCGCTCGCCAGGCACTCGCGGCGGGGGCGAAAATCGTCAACGACATCTCGGGACTGACCTTCGATGCCGAAATGCCACGGGTCTGTGCCGAAACGGGCGCAGGGGTGATTGCGATGCACATCCAGGGGACGCCGCAAACCATGCAGAAGAATCCCCACTATGACAACGTCGTAGAAGAGGTGCGGACGATACTCGCCCGTCGCCTG
>JAQGHS010000710.1 GCA_028291605.1 Planctomycetaceae bacterium
TACGGGGGTGGATTTCACGCAGGATGTCTTTTTCCTGTTGACCTCGGTGGATGAGATTTCGGCCAAGTTGTGGGATGAAGCCATCTTGTCTCGCGAAGAATTCGAGCAGCAATCGGCTCCTCTGGAAGCGGGCGGATTCGCCAGTTTGCCCAGCGAGTTGAATCGGGCGAAGACCTACACCGAGATGGGAACGGCCCTGAGGGATCACATCTATCGCACCCAGCGATTGAAGGTCTATCGCTGCCCCGAATTGAAAGCGACGTCCAGCCCGGAAGAAGCCGAAGGGGATTTTCGAGTCCGCATCGTTCAAGGCTTAAAAGAACAGCGCGACTTGAAGGTGGAAAAATTGCGATCCAAATACGCGCCGAAGCTGGCGACCTTGCAGGAGCAATTGCGGAAGGCTCAGCAGCGGGTCGAAAAGGAGCAGTCTCAAGCGAACGCCTCGACGATGACGGCCGCGGCCCAAGTGGGAGCCACGATCCTGGGAGCTCTATTCGGTCGCAAGCTGGCCAGTGCCGCGACGGCGAACAAAGCGGTCACTTCGGTCCGGGCCGCGACGCGCGTGATGAATGATCGGCAGGATATCACCATGGCTTCAGAAACCGTTGAAGCGGTGCAACAGCGTTGGAAGGACCTGGATGCCCAGTTCCAGGCAGAAGCCGGGAAGATTCTCGAGGGAGCGAATCCGGAGTCCTTGCAATTGGAAGAAGTCTCCGTGTCACCCAAGAAGACTGATATCAAGATCACGCAGCTCTCACTGGCCTGGGTCCCGTGGATCGTCGACGAACTGGGCAACGGCGAACCGGCATTTTGAATGTTAGTCGGTGATCGCTCCGCGATCGCAACGCGGTCGTAGAAACCGGCTTCTAGTAATTGATTGGGGCGAGCGCAAATTCAACGTCGCGACTGCGATCGCGCCTGATCGCGGAGCGATCAGCGACACTCTGCCGTCCGAATGCGCGTCAACAATTGCCGGCTATCGTTGGCCCTCACGGGGCTGTCTGCCTAAAATACAAAGTCCCATGAAATCCACGACCCGAAATTGATTTACCCCCTATGGCTGAACTGATTCCTCCGGCATTCCTATTTCGTATGGCCTTGCCCGTCCGCCAGGCCATCAAACTACCCCGTAGCGGCCAAGCTCCGCTCCAATTGAGCGCCGATTATGCTTTGACCGACATTGGAGAATTGGCCCAGGGCAAGCGGTTTGGTGAGATTCGCCTGGCTTGGAATGAAAAGGGCGTGGGCTGTCGCGTCGAAGTGACGGGGAAAAAATTTGCTCCGCGTTGCGACTATGCCCAATTGCTGAATTCGGACGGATTAAACCTCTGGCTGGATACGCGTAGTACGCAGAACATCCACCGAGCTAGCCGGTTCTGCCACCACTTTTGCGTACTGCCGACAGGAGCGTTAAAGGATCGAACGCAACCCGTCGCACGACAGCTACCGATTGCCCGCGCGAAGGAAGAAGCTCCGCAATGCGATCCGAAACAGATCACGACCTACTCGGAAGTTCGCGATTCCGGCTATGTGCTCGAAGTCTGGCTGCCGGCCGAAATCCTCCACGGTTATGAACCCGAATCCAATCCGCGGATTGGATTCTACTATCACCTGCGGGATCACGAATTGGGCGACCAGTATCTCGCTGTCGGGGCCGAGTTCCCATTTGATCACGACCCCAGCTTGTGGTGGCCGCTGGAACTAGTCTAATCCACTTTCAATGTGCGTAAAAACAGCCCGGCTGAATCGATCAGCCGGGCTGTTTGAATGTCACAAGTGCCAGTGCTCAGACCGCGTCATGACTTGGCAACTGGTCCAACATATCTCGCACTGCCGAAGCCAAGCATGGGGATGAAAATAAAGGGTAGAAACGCAACCCCCAAACCATACCCCGTCCCTTTGCCGAATGATTTGGCCAAATCTATGGCTACCACGATTGGGATAATGAAGTTCACACACGGAATAAAGTAGAGAAGAACCCACCAGATAGGACGGCCAACGATGTCCAGCAACACAACGAGATTGTAGATTGGCACAATCGCAGCCCAGCCAGGTTTGCCTGCCTTCTCGAACATTTTCCAGAGTCCAACGATCACCAGAACAACAATTGCCAGATAGATCGCCATGAACACATAGAAGCCAGCGCCGGCAGCGGCATCATCTGCTTGTGCAAACAAGAGAGCATTAGACAGCATAGTTTTTCCTCAATAGGGAGGTTCGTGGGGGCCGTCGCGACGTGACGGAGATTGGAATAGAATAATAGACAGATCTACAACGCGCTGTCAATTGTTGAGGATTCAAGATCGTACGAATAAAACCAAGGGTATTGGTTGGGTTGAGTATGGAAACTAGGGCAATTCAACCCCGATTGACTTTCACTGTCACGTCTGCCAGACTCAATAACGCTTTAAGCCTCTCAACACAGGTTGAGATTGGTGCGTTTCAAACGTCTCGGTCGTCTCGTACCGGCAGATAAACGCCTCCTTTTCAGCCAGAAATCTTCACTGGCGGAAATGATGGGCGCAACTCCCTGTTGAATGACGGGGATTCGGAACAAAGGTTAATTATGGTCCGCAGCGCGTCGTGGCTGGTTTGCGGTTGTCTGTGCCTTACACTGGCTAGTTGTGGTGGCTCGAGCGAACCGGCTCCTGCCAATAATAATGCAGCGCCCGCGGCTGCTCCTGCGGGACCGCCACCGGGAATGGGCGCACCGGGAATGCCTGGCCCGGGTGCACCGATGGCAGGGGCTGGCGCCATGCCAGGCGCTCCGGGTGCACCGGCACCAGTCGCCGCGGCTCCGGTTGTCGCGCCCAAAGATCCCATGATTTACCTCCCGGCTAATGTCACATTCGCCGTGGGGGGATCACCGGCTGGGGTCACCAAGACGCCAAACAAGGTTAGTGCGTCGTTCCTGTCACAGTTCGCGCCATTGACCACCGCACTCGGACGAATTGGTCTGCCGCCGAATCAGATTGAATCATTCTGGGCGGCAGCCAACAGTGACTTCACCGAGCAGGCGCTGTGCGTCGTCACGACAGCGGACATCAATCAGGAGGCCATGCGCCAAGTACTCGGCGGCGACAAGATCCCCAAGGGATCTCGCGTCTGGCCGTTGCCCGGCGACGCGGCAGCCACTCATGCCCTGGCGATCGCCGATTCACGAACGGTCATTATCGGTCGTAAGACCACCGTCGAATCGGCGCTCCGCAAGTCGCCCGCTCTGTTGATCAAGCAAGGCTTGGGGACGATCACTCAGCCCGGTGCCGATTTTTGGATGGCCGGCGACAGCGCGGCGGCTCAGGCCTACTTCAAAGGAGGTTTGCCACTTCTGGGGCGCTATCGTCAACCCTTCGAGGAACTCACTGCGTTCGGAATTTCCATGATTCTGGATGGCAAACCGGGTGCCGCCAACGCAGCCGCTGGAATGCCAGGTCAGCCGGGAATGTCGCCAGGTGCCATGCCGCCTCCAGGGGCGATACCTTCCGGACCGGGCGGATTGCCCGGTGGGACGGCGACGACCACCACAGCACCTGTGGGCGACCAGTTTGGTGTCACGATTATGGGCGGCCTACTGTTTGGATCTGATGCCGCGGCCGGGAAAGCGAAACTCCCCTTGGATCAATTCCTGGCGACTGCGGCTCGCCAGCGGATTTCCCGTTCAGGACGTTATATTCCGGACCTCCTGGGAACCGGCGGCGCGAGCAACAACGGAGCGGGAGCAATGGGTGGACCCGGCGCGATGCCCGCCGGGCCCGGAGCTGCCGGCGCGCCAGGTGCTGCCGGCGGGCCGGCTGGTCCCGGCGGGCCGGGCTCTCAATCAAATCTGACCGCGAAAGTTGGCGTGATTCCGGAACCGGCCAGTGCTGGTGCCGCACCGCTGATCGATTACCGTCTGCAGCCCGTCACGCCACCGACACCACAAGTCGTGGTGGCCGCACCCGCCGCAGTAGCTGCCGCAACTCCTGCTCAGCCGGCAGCAGGTCAACCCGGTGCCCCCGCAGCCGAAACTGTAGTCCCAGTTCCTGGAGCGATCCCACCGGGGCCAGCCGCAGGTGCTCCCCCCGGTGCGCTACCGCCACCGGGCGCGCTACCTCCGGCGGGTGCTCAGCCACCAGGCATGATGGGGCCCGGTGGATCTCAGCCCGGTGGGCAGTGGGCTCATCAACAGGCTGGTTTCCTCCAGTTTGCATACCATTTTGACGCTCGGGACGAAAACATTGCATTCGCCGGTCAGTTACTGCATGCCATGGGAACGACCCCCTTCGGTGACCCGCTCGCGGCTGGTCCCTTGGCCGCGATTCACAAGGCTCTGCTGGAAGCCCAAGGTCCTGCGAATACTGCCGGCTCGAAGGTCGGATTTGGGAGTCGTGGATCAAGCTGGATGGTTCAACTGCTTCCCTTTATGGGGCACCAGGATTTGTACAAACGGCTGAACCCCAAGTTCCCGCTGACGCATCCTGACAACGCCAGGGTGACTCACGCGGTGATTCCCGAGTTTCTCAACCCGGCAGATCCTCGCCAGCAGTGGTCGGGGGTGCCGTATGCCGATATGGGCCTGACCCACTTCGT
>JAQGHS010000720.1 GCA_028291605.1 Planctomycetaceae bacterium
GGTGTCGGTTTGAGAATCTCAGGCGGCAATCGGACTAATAAACTGTCCGGGACGAACGATTGGAATTTGTTGAAGCATGAGTTCGAAGTCGCTGATGAAATGCGAGAAGTCGAACTCGTAGCGGAACTGCGGGCGACCGGGGGCAAGGTCTGGTTCAATAGCAAGTCCATGCGTTTGAAGCGGATGCCTTCGGCACGTTAACGATGTTGTTGATCGCCCTCGTAGGCGTGTAGGATGGGCACTCCTGCCCGTCTTCGCGGTAATCCGCGACCTTCGTCTGGCAATCCAATTCGCGATATCAAAAGAGAGGGGCAAGAGTGCCCATCCTACGACGAAGAATCCCGGGGCTTACGCCGCGGGACGCTCGCCGACGAAGAAAGTCTTACACGTTCACGAGCCTGTGTATGCCGACTTTGGCTCTTCCCGTGAATCTGCCACTTTCGGAATCGGCAGCAACACGGTGACCGTGGTGCCTACCCCCAGCTCCGAAGTCACATCGATCGTGCCCTGATGCGCTGCGACGATCTCGGACACGATACTTAATCCTAGTCCCGTCCCCTGCCCTTCTTGATGCGTCCGTGCCTGATCGGCTCGGAAGAAGCGTTCGAATAGTCGTGGCTGATCGCCCGCGGGGATGCCAATCCCGGTGTCCGAAACCACCAGCGTCGCCTTCGACTCGCGGGCGTGAACGGTCACAAAGACCTCGCCCTCGGGCCGATTGTATTGCAGGGCATTCGTCACGAGGTTCGTCACGACTTGCGACAGCCGTCCGGCATCCCCGATGATGCGCGTTGTCAGGAGCTGCGATGACAGCCGCACTTGCTTCTCCTTCGCCAACGGCTCGAGCATCGCCAGTGACTGCCGCACAACGTCGGCCAGGTCGACCGATTCCTGCCGGATTTCGAGGCGTCCTGAATCGGCACGGGCGAGCAAGAGCAGGTCGTCGACAAGGCGCTTCATCCGTCGGGCCGCTCGTAAGCACGTATCCAATGCCGAACAGTAATCTTCGGGGCTGCGTGGACGGGATAAGGTGTGTTCCGCTTGCGACAGAATCACCGCCACAGGTGTTCGCAGTTCGTGCGAGGCATCGGCGGTAAACTGGATCTGCCGTTGAAAGGCGTTGTGCAATCGATCGAGCATCGTATTGAAGACCGTCGAGAGCCGGGTGAGTTCCGATGATGCTCCCACCAGTTCCAGACGCTGATCCAGGCTCTTCGCGGTGATTTGTTCGGCCGCTTGAGTCATCTGATCGAGCGGCTTCACGATGCGTCGGGCGAGGAGCCAGGCGCCGATCGCTCCGGCACCTAAGCTGATCAGGCCGAATAGGGAAACGGTCATCGCCAGTTGATGCAGATGATCGAATTCACGGCCCAACGGGCGACCCACCATGATCCGCGTTCCATCTTTTTCTTTCAGATAGACATCCAGATGAATGCCGTGGGACACGGAATAAAACGGTCGATTATGATGACGAGGCAGCTCGGCCGCCGGGAATCGGACATGTGGCGGAAGGGGATCGTTTCCTGCAAACTGCCTGTCTTGAGCGTTCCAGACGGCAAAGTAAGTATGGTCCCGTGGAGCCGGTCCAAAGTGGTGTCGATAGGCTTGAGTGACTGCCAGATCGGGCTTGGTGATGCCCGATTTGAGCTCGCGCGAGATGAGCTGTGCCGAGGCCAGTAGGTCCGATTCCGCCTGGTGATACATCCCCTGTCTCACGAGGGCGTAAATTGAACCACCAAATCCGATCACCACAACCGCGAGCAGCGACAAGTAGGATACGATCAGCTCAACGCGCAACGAGCGAGGTGCCCGTGGCTTGATCGGCTTTTCCGGGGCAGGCACTGGTGTCTCATCGGGTTCCGCAGCTTCATTCGCTGATGACATAGCCTTGCCCTCGCCGTGTTTCTATCAGGTCCGGACTCAGCTTCTTGCGCAGATTAGAAACATGCACATCAAGCAGATTCGAGAGGCTGCTGTCGGTTTCATCAAACAAATGATCGTAAAGTTCCGTGCGGCTGACCACCTTGCCGCGATGCACGGCCAGGTACTCCAGCAAGGCATATTCTCGGGCGGTGAGATTGATCGTCTCGTCCCCCCGGCGGACGCAGCGATCGCTGAGATCAACTGTGAATTCCCCCAATCCAATCGAAGCTTGCGGCTGACCTGCCGCCCGACGAATGAGGGCTCGGAGACGGGCCAGCAGTTCCAGGCGTTCAAACGGTTTGACGAGATAATCATCGGCCCCAATGTCCAGCCCGAGGACGCGATCGGAAAGGGCATCGCGGGCTGACAGGATCAGCACCGGAGTGCGGTGTGTTTCACGCAGGGTTTCCAGGACATCCCAGCCATCAATCTTTGGCAGCATCAGATCGAGCACAATCGCGTCGTAGGTCCACGCGCGGGCCTTGGCGAGTCCGTCCTCTCCATCAGCGGCAGAGTCCACGGCGTAGCCCTCTTCCTGGAGGATTTCCGTGAGCAACCGTCGCAGATCGGATTCGTCTTCAATGACAAGTACACGCATGGGCAAACTGTTGCCCGACTCTCTGAGTCGGATCGCTTTCTGTTTAATACTCCCGACTCAGAGAGTCGGGCTACGAAGAATCCTCTGCTTATGCCAAATGGTACTCAGTTTGTGAGCGGAATGGCGCTAGCCACCGGTGCCGTCGCTCAATTTCCGTTGGAAAAACAGGCGGCTAGCGCCGTGCCGCTCACTAGTCCGGCCACATTGGGAGGTCCACATTCTTACGGTTGCTGCGCACTACTAATTCTTCAGCGAAGCGGCCTCCATTTTTTTCGGGCCGCGCGGACCTTTCGGACCATAGGGAGGTCGTGGACGCTCGATCTCGAGAATCTGTCCATCACCCGCACCGCTCACTTCCAGCACATGCGGTGCCGCTTGAGCTCGCGCGACCCCGACCGCAAACCAAGCCAGTCCAAATCCCAGAGACGTGACGAGCGCTCCGCGTTTCCAATTGATGGCTATCATTGGAAATCCTCCTCCAAGTCCGCAGCCGAAGTCCGATAGAAGTCGATCGGAGCGTTGCTTCGCTGCTCAGTACAGGAAAGTTTACGCGGGGGTACCTTAAGT
This sequence comes from Planctomycetaceae bacterium, assembly GCA_028291605.1. GTDB lineage: Bacteria > Planctomycetota > Planctomycetia > Planctomycetales > Planctomycetaceae > JAKFVC01. Next base: position 3,089 of record JAQGHS010000720.1, read on the forward strand.
TCGGATGAAGATTAAGACGTAACCGAAGGAATTGATGGATCAATTAGATTCGCTGAGCATGGGAGGTCGAGGGCCCTTTATTCGATGACACTCAGGGCCGCTTCCAGTCATTCAGGTTTAAAGCCGGTGCTTTCCATTTCAGCTTACTCATGCCAGTCTGCGTAACATTCGTATCAGTCAGCGTCAGAAATTCCAAATCACTGCAATTGTGGAAATAGGACAGTCCCGTGTCAGTGACCTGAGTCGCCGACAGGTCCATATGAGTCAATTGACTTAACGCCGTGAGATGAGCCAACCCGGCGTCGGTAACAGGGGGTGTTGCCGAGACCTAAACACTTCAATTTGATCATCTTTCCAATGGTTACTAAGCAGGCATCATCAACTTGGGAGTGATCCAGTATCAAGACTTCCATGCGGGGGACGCTGGCGGAGTGGACCAGGAACGACCCGTTAACATTTGGGGTTTTCAATTGTAAATGCGACAAGTTCGTCAGCGATTTCAGATGCGTAAGTCCGACATCAGTGATGTGTGGGCTGTCCAGAATCAACACTTCCAGATCCAGTAATCCTTTAAGGTATTCCACCCCGGAATCGGTAATTTTCGGACTCTTGATTCGCAGGCTACTGATTAGCGTGAGCCCGCGCAGATTCGCCAGCCCATGATCTGTGATCACCGAAATGTCATCGTCAAAGCAGAGATCACACGTCCCCCGATCGTCCTCGAAACTGCCATAGGTTAGTGATACAAGTTCGGCAGCCAGCCTGAGATCATCATCCTGACTGGGCGTCATCGCGCCTTCTGCGACACTCAGGGTGACACCACCGATCAGAACGCGGCCCAAGCTGTTTTTTAGCCACGCAGGCGACTTGTCATTGCAGACCGAGATCGTCTCAACGTTGTAGCCCCGTCGTCTCAATTCGTCGACGACATGCCACTGCCGATAAGGGGGGTAGCATAGTCGCAGCACACTCAAGATGAACAAAATACCGAAGCCCCACAAGATCCACCAACGCCGCTCACGAACCGGTCTTGGGGATTGAGTTGAGTCGGACATGCTGTGCGCTTGTATTGAAAAGGCCTTATCCTACCCGACCGTTGGCAACCATACTTCAATTGCGACGGTCTCATTATGGACTCTAGTCAGGTTGCCGAAAATAGTGATCCAGATGAGCCGGGTGCCGCGAGGCGCCGGAAATTCGCGTTCATCGCTGAAACCAGGTCCGGGGCCTCACGGCACCCGGCTCACCCGTTTTAACTGTGGTGCGAATCTATTCAGCTCATCTGAAGCGGACATCTAACGACAAAGCCCGGTCCCGGCACCAACCATGTCGTATGAGATACGACGAGTGGGGGTGCCCCGACCGGGCTAGTCAGATTCGGCTTAAGCAAACTTCCCGTTTACCAGGGAATGTTGGTGTCGCGGTTGTAGCTCGGATGTCCCGGGAAGTACCACGGGCGGCGATAGCTGTAGTAGGGAAAGCGGTAGTGGCCCGCTTCCTGATAACGGTAGAAGCCGGGGCCGAAGTGATAATAGTACGGGTTACCCGGCAGTTGTCCGGGCATTGCGGCAAAGGATGGTGAGCCAAATCCGCCACCCGGCCCTCCGCCGTAGCCACCACCATATCCACCAGCGTAACCCCCGCCATATCCACCAGCGAACCCTGCTCCATAACCGTAACCGGGGCCACCGATTCCGGGAGCCATCATCGCTGGGGCCGGGCCAGGACCAAAGCCTGCACCGTAGCCACCGCCGCCGATCCCCGCTCCATAACCACCGCCGTAGCCGGGGGCGCCATAGCCTGGACCACCCATCGAGCCGTCAATGATCGGATATCCGCCGGTTGCGGGATAGTTGCCAATCCCGCCATAGCCCCCGCCATAGCCCCCGCCATAACCCCCACCGTAGCCGAAGCCGCCCATCGGTTGGGTGCCGGCGGCAAAGCCTGGGCCACCCCCGCCTGTTCCAGATGTGTCGGGACTGGTGGCAGTGTAATAGTAAGGTTGTCCAAACCGGCCGGTTGGTCCGCCCGGGAAGTGGCCGCCACCGGGGGCTGGGGCCGACGGATGAGCGTAGGGATGATACTCCTTCGTAACATCCCGAATGCTCCAGATCGGTGGGTGCTTCTTCCATGGATCGGCATCGTGGATCTTGTGTGGTCGAGGTGCCCTGTTCCGCTTATCGACAGAGCGTTCTTCGATGTCGTCCTGCAGTGCGTCCGCCTTTTCAGAAGGAGTGGAGGGCACCTTGGCGGGGGGCTCGGGCACGCTGGTGTCCTGCGCGAGGCCTGTAGAAATCGGCCACAACGCACCCGCTGCCAGTAAGGCTAATCCCCAATGGGGCAATCGAATGAGCATGAAACCACCACTCTTCAACATCAAAAGGCTGTCGGTCGCGAATTAAGATGACGCGGTTAAGGATGAACGGATTCCGTGGCCGACGCCGCCAGCGTCGGCATTCACACTGACGCTGGCAACGTTGGCCACGGCGTTTCGCTCCGCGCACTCCTCACCGTCTCAGCGAGTCTATCCCACGAATGTGACCCTGCTCCGCAGCAGTCCCAGTTCGTGATGCGAAATCTCCACAGTCCAATGCGGAAAATGCTTAAGATATGCACTGCGGCGGTCATAGCGGGAATCGAGAATCTGCGGAGAAATCGTATTCTCTGGCCGATACTAAATGTACGGGCGGGAGATTCGCGCAAAGACTGCTGCGATAATCGTTAAAGGCCGCACAGTTTGTCTGGTTGCTAGAGTCGATAGGCGGTTTCAAACGGATACCGTCAGCAACCTGGGCGGACTCTGTGTTGGCTGAAGGAGATGTTGATGATGGCTGGCAATTTTGTAGCAATCCTGGTGGCTGCGACGCTCGGACAATTTCCCCAAGCCGGTCCCTATGGGGGCGGTTACGGAGCCCCTTATCAAGGTCCTCCTCCAGGCGCTTATCAGGGCGGCCCGGCAGGTGGTTACCAAGGTGGTCCCGGCGGCGGCGGTGGCCCGGGGGCATCACAGTATGGTCCAGGCGCCGTGATGGCGGCTCCCAACTCCACGCAAGCCTTTAACACGGGTGATCCGTTCTACCCCTACGATTACGAACCGAACTGGACCCACGGCTACATTCAAGAGATTCCGGCTTACGGGGGATACCATTTCTTCCGGCCGTACAACTACAAGAATGTGATGCCGCAATCGCAGGTCTCGGCGGCGTGGGGCAACGCGGCCAACATGCCATATTCTCACCAGTACTTTGATAAAGTCAGCAGTCATCCCACGGTCTGGAACATGGCCCCACCGTCTAATGTGGCTCGATCGCCCCAAGAGTTGAATGCACAACTGGCGAACGTGGGGAAAACGCGGATTGCGCGCCGGAAGTCATCTGCCAACCAACAGCAGATTGTCCAACGACCCTCGGGACGGGGTGTAATGCCTGCCGGACACCGCGAGGATTAATCCCCCGTAGGATAGGCATCCTGCCTGTCAATCGCGAAGCGACAAAGCGATGAATCAACAAGTGTCTGACAATCAAAGTCGCGATCGTAGGATGAATGGACTTCGGGTTTGTCACTTGAGGTGACAAATGACAGGCTGGAAGCC
>JAQGHS010000391.1 GCA_028291605.1 Planctomycetaceae bacterium
TCCCGTATGCCCCTTGAATTCCTTGATGACCTTACCGTCCGCGACACCCCATTGCTTGATGAGGTTATCGGCCCCGCCGGTGAAGACTTGATCCCCAGCCGCGGTGATCGCCACCGAGCGAATTTCAGCCAGGTGTTGATCAAGCAAATTGGTCTGCTTGCCGTCAGCCACCGTCCAGATGCGGGCCGTCTTATCGACGCTCCCCGACACCAGCGCGGCACTGTCAGCCCGCCAGGCGAGCGACGTCACCGCAGCCGTGTGTCCGGCCAGCGGCTTCAGCGGCTTACCGTCTGCCATATTCCACAACAGGATCGAATTGTCGGCCGACGCAGTCGCCAGGATTGCCCCGTTGGGGCTCAGCGAGACCGCGGTCATGGGTGCCTTCTGGGCGGCCAGGACGCGGGGTGCGACCAGCGGCAACTGCCAGAGACGAATCAGACCATCCTGGCTCCCGGTCGCGGCGATGAGCCCCGCGGGATGCAACGCAGTCGCCAGCACGGGGACTTCGGAACCAGTTACGGTCCCCAGGTCAGACCCGTCAGCACTCTTCCAGATGCGGAGCGATCCGTCGGCACTGCCCGAGACAATCTGCGCGTTATCGGCGGTCAACTTGAGCGTCTGCACGGCCCCAGTCTGGCCCTTCAATTCCAGCGTGACCTTCGCCGTGACCGGATCGACCACGCGGACAACCGCGTCATCCGAAGCCGAGACGACAAACTTCCCGTCACCCGAGACAGCCACCGCGCGGGCGACTTGAGCATGCACGGGGAGAGCCTTCGACGGCACCACCGGCAACTGCCAGATCTTGACCAGCCCATCGGCCCCCGACGTGGCGAATTGCGGCAAAGTCGGATGCAGGGCGACTCCCGTTACGGCCCCCGTATGAGCTCCAAGTTCGGACAAAGCCGGACCGGCAGCGGGGTTCCAAACACGGACCTTACCGGCGGCATCGGCCGAAACCACAGCCGCCCCGGCCGCTTGAATGCCGACCGCCGTGACCGGTTGAGCGTGGCCTTCCAAAGTCGCAACAGGCTTTCCATCGGGCAGCCACAGCCGCACAGTCAGATCGGCCCCCCCCGTAGCCAGCAACTTCCCATCCCCACTGACCGCGACTGCCTGCAAGGGCTTGGTGTGACCCGCCAGAGGCGTCGCCGCACGCAACGGAGATTCCCAGATCCGAATGAATCCATCCTGCCCGGCGGTGGCGAATTGAGTCGCTTTCGGATGGAAGGCAATCGCCTGCGCAGCACCGGTGTGAGCCATCAAGTCGTTGGCCGGTTTGCCATCCACCAGCGTGTAGAACTTCACCAAACCATTGGCCTGCCCGACCGCCAGCAGGGCATCATCAGCCGTCAACCCGAGACTCGACGGCGCGGCGGTGAGGCCCGCATACGTCATCACATCTTTGCCAGTGTCGAGTAACGACATCTTGACGACTTGATCGGCCGCGGCAGAAATCGCAAACGGCTTCTTGTGTCCCAGCACCAGACCCGACAGGGTATTCGCGTGGGTCGTCACGGGACGCGGCGCGGCGAACGGCAACTGCAGGAATTTGACCGTCCCGTCTGATCCCGATGCGACCACAGTCGCAGTCTTCGGATGAGCCACCAAACCCGTCACCGGGCCCGTAAAGGCCGCGACATCAGGCTGCAACTTGCCATCCGGGACAGTCCACGCCCGCAGGCCTCCCACGGAATCACCCGCGACGACCGTCTTCTCATCGAAGGTCACCGCGACTGCCGTCAACGGCTGAGTCGACCCGGCCAACTGCTTGATCAATTTGCCGTCTGCGCCAAACACATTGGCCAACTTATCCGCAGCCGCCGTGACCGTCAGTTTTCCCGAAGGACTGACGGTAATCGCCTGCACGGGCTGAGTATGCCCCGGGAGCAGCTTGGGCTCGGCGCCGGGCAATTGCCAGAGGCGAATGGTTCCATCCAGGCCACCCGAGGCAATGTGCTTTCCAGCCGGATGGAAGGCCAGAGCCGGGACGGGACCCGTGTGTCCCGCGAGGCCCCGCATATCAGTGCCATCGATCTTCCAGAATTTCAATTGTCCCAAAGCACTACCGGTGGCGATCACGTCAAACGTCGGCGTAACCGCCAGCGAAGTCGCCGGAGCAGGTTGCCCCACATAGGCCTTCGCTTCCTTGACCGTCGTCAGATCGAACCGCCGTACGGTCGAATCGGCCCCCACGGTGACGGCCTGCTTGCCATCTTTGGAAATGGCCACGCCGGTCAGCGGCAGCGTATGCCCCGCCAGCAACTTCGGCGGTCCCACTGGACGATCGCTGACTCGCAACGCTCCGTCGGCCCCCACGGTGGCAATCAACTGCCCATCGGCCGAGACGTCCAGCGCCGTGGCACTCGGGACAGACAGGCTGCTCAACAGAGTCCCCGCGGCGACATCCCACACCCGCACGAATCCGTCCAGCGTGCTGGCGATCACATGTTTGTTATCCGCCGTCAACACCACGCCGGTGACCGGCCCCGTCAGGCCGGGGAAGTCGCGAACATGAGCTCCAGTCACGCCATTGAAGAGCCGCAGCAACGGCGTCTTATCCGCGGTAATCAGCAACGTCCCATCGGCCGAGACCACAATCCCCGCTCCGTCGCCTCCAATGGCACCATTCAGCAACGGATCACGAACCGGCACGTCATACAGATGAATCGTCCGATCCAGCCCGGCCGAGGCAAACTGCTGCCCATTCTTAGCGACGGCCAGCGCGAGGACTCCATTTTTGTGATCGGCATAAGTCCGGATGACTTGCCCCGAGACTCGATCCCAGATTTTGACCGTATGATCAAAGCTGGCGGTATAAATGAACTTCCCGTCGGGCGAATAGGCCACCGCATAGATCGGTTTGGTATGGCCTTCCAGCATGCGGATAGGAGCCGGCATGGGAGCTGCGGGCGCCTGAGCCTGCACAAATCTGCCGCTCACCAAAATCGCAGCGACGACCACGTATCCGCACAACTTTGTGCAACGGGCATTGATCATGAAGCACACCTTATTGGTCTATCCGAGAGTGTCGGGTCTAATTGTTCGAAAACGAACAGCGAAACGCATCCAGAAGGATTGATGATATCATACCGGGGGTTACGGACCGGGCACAACAATGGGAGGGGTTGTCGGGAAATGACCGGTGTCGAAATCCGAATCGCCACAATAAGATGAGTCAGGCGAGCCAGGCGGTGTCAGCCCCCAGATTCTTCAATTCCGGCGACAATCATCGGAATTTGTCAGCTCCTCAGTATTTCTTCGTGTCCTTTGTGACCTTCTGTTCAAAAAAATTCGGATTGGAACAGAAGGACACGAAGGACACGAAGATTTAGGCCAATTCCAGCGCTCTGCGACCCATCCAAGGTCGACGAATTCCCTGTCCTTCACGGCTCAGTCGGCTGCGGATCCGGCAATTTTCCCACGCGCTTCTCCAACCAGGGCTGATCCACGAACCTCCGCAGCAGCCATTGCAGCGCATGGGCCATTTCAGGAGTCCAGCGTGGTAGCTTGGTCCGCTCGGCCACGGGCTCGGTTTGTTGGGAATCGTCCCATGTCAGTCCGTACAGATCGAGCTTCACGCCCCATTTGGACTGCCGCGAGGTATCATTAAATCGATCCTGCAGCCGCCGGCCCCAGACGATACCGAAGGAATTGACAAAATCGACCCAGACACGGTCCCACGGGGTCAGAAACGGGACCGAAGCCGCCAACACTGCCGGCCAGATGACGGCCATGCCGGCACAGAGGGTGGCTCGCAGGCGGCAGCCGGTCGGGGTCGGCAGCATATCGGGGACCCAGCCCGAATAGGGCATGACCAGCCAGAATAAGGCCACTCCCATCCAGAAAGCCGAGGGGAGGAACCGCGTGCCGACGTAATTCCCCAGCCCCATGATGCACACGACGGCATACGCCCATAAGGCGGGCTGCATCAGTCGGAATCGCACCGGAGGCCAGCCGTGAGACCACGCCAGCAACGCCGGCCAGCCCAGCACCAGCAGCATCGGTACCGTGACGAACCAGGTCCAGACCCGCGTCCCGGGGCGCTTGGCTCCCAGCACCGAAACCAGCGCCGCGAGCAACATCAGCGCCACCGCGTACCACAACTGGTCGAGCACCCCCGCCGAAATCCGGCTGGCATTTAGCTCCAGAGCCCAGGCCACGCCCCATACGCTCCAGGCACTCGCGCCCCACCGCCAGGCACTTTCTAACGTCGTTCCCTGGATGAACCGCCAACTTCGCCAGAACAGCAAGATGCTTCCCGCCAGCCACAAGGTTGCCGCAAAATTCTGCACTGGCGATTCTTCCGTCGGAAAAATTGAACTTGGCAGTGACAACCCGCGACCGGCCAGTCCGCGCTCGATGGGAGGGCGACGCTCCCGCCGAACCTAAGACGCCGGAGGCACCAACAACAGCCTCCGGCGGACGCCGGACTAAAGCTCGTCTTAGGTTCGGCGGGAGCCTCGCCCTCCCATCTTTTCAACCCGCCTACTTGGCGATGCGACTGAAGTGTGCGTTCTGCACCGGCACGACACACTCCAAAACCTTCAACAGGACTTCCGATGGTGAGCCAATGGCGTCCACCGTCGAGATGATTTCAGGCGGATAATATCCCAAGACCGGTGCGGATTCGTCCTTGTAGACTTGAAACCGTCGGCGAATGACCTTCTCGTCCGCGTCATCCGCGCGGTTCTCGCGAATCGCCCGCCGCCGCATCCGGCGAATCATCTGCTCTTCATCAGAACACATCAAGTGGATGATTTTCTTGACTTCGACGTGTTCTTCGATCAATTCCGCCTGTTTGCGATTCCGCGGAATACCGTCCAGAATCAGGATATCTTCGATCGGCTTGTAGTACGACAGCGTGGTGTAGGCATCGATACCGCGTTTCCAGATCTTGATCGTGATCTCGTCCGGAGCCAGTTCCCCGCGCGAACTGTGTTCGTAGACCAGCTTGCCTTCCGGTGAACTGATATCCAAAGAACGGAAAACGTCACCACAGGACAGGTGAAAGAATCCAGGAATCTGACCTAGAATCTTACCCTGGGTTCCCTTGCCCGCCCCGGGAGCACCAAACAGGAGCACGGTTTGATACCGCTTCGTCGTCATTGAGGCACCATCAATCGTAAGGCTAGCCATCGTGGGTGGGTCCCAGGCAGCAGCGACATCGCGTCCGCCCAGTTGTCAGTTGTCTGAGCCAGAGCGCAAGCGCACGGACACCGACGCGAATATCCTAAGCGGTTACGTCGATTGCCTCAACTGCTGCTAAGACTGGAAAGCCGCAATTCCAGCGATTTCCCAATGTCTGGACCGCAGGTTCGATTCCGTGAGGAAATCAGGACAGTTTTTCGGATTGAGGGTGGGTCGTGGGACGCGTCTCCAGGCCCGTCCGTCCTGAATTTGGAGCGAGTCAGTAGAGGTGCTACCGCATTTGTTTAGGTGAGCCCGGTGGCGTAAGCCCCGGGATTCTTCGTCGTGGGCTAGGCTTCCAGCCTGTCATTTGTTACCTCAAGTGACAAGCCCGAAGTCCATTCAGCCTACGATCGCCACTTTGAATTGCCGCATATCCCTGGTTCACCGGTTTGTCGCTTCGCGATTGACAGGCTGGAAGCCTATCCCACGACGACCATTACACAATCAGCGCCGGTGCCGGGTTCGAAATCAACCGGGACAACGAATCCAGAAACCGCGCCGCTGGGGCGCCGTCAATGATTCGATGGTCGAATGTCAGGCTCAATGTCAGCCGGTCGCGTGGGACAATATGTTCGTCGATCACAGCGGCTTCGCGGGTAATGCGACCCACCCCCAAAATGGCGGCTTGAGGCGGATTCAGCAATGGCGTGAAGGCATCGACCCCGAACATTCCCAGGTTGGTCACCGTAAAGGTCCCCCCCTGCAGCTCGGCCACGGCAATCTTGCGGGTGCGAGCCCGTTCAATCAGATCTCGCGAGCGGACCGCCACTTGCCGCAATGTCAGCCGTGTGACGCTCCTCAGCACGGGGACCAGCAAGGCTTGGGGGGTATCCACCGCAATCCCGATATGGACTTCGTCGCTGGTGAGAATTCGCTCATCGTCCCACCGCGAGTTCACTTCCGGATGCATCTTCAAGGCGACCGCCGTCAGTTTGACCAAAATGTCAGTCAGCGACGGGACGACTTCAGACGGATCACCCGCGGCCGATTTAAATTGCTTCCGCAGCGCTACGAGATGCGTCGCATCCACGTGCGTAGTTAAGGTCACGGCGGCAGTCTGTTGTGCACTGGCCAGCATGCGGTCGGCAATGGTACGACGCGCATTCGATGCCGCCACTGCTGTCAATTCAACAGCGGGCATTGCAGGCGTGTTGGCAACCATCGGAATGGAGACCGATTCGTCGGCTGCCGCTCGGATGTCGGCCTCGCGAATACGTCCTTCAGCACCGGTACCGTCAATGTCCGCCCAATCGACGCCCAGTTCGCCAGCCACGCGGCGAGCTCGGGGAGTAATCCGCTGCCGGGAAGTTCCCGCACCCGCATTGGATTCGACGACGGGTTCATCTTCATCGACTTCCGTCGCGGGGATTTCGGCAGCCGCAGCCAGAGTCGGCGCAGGAGCAGCGCCGGGAGTTCCATCCCACACTTCCCCCTCGGCGAGCAAATAGCCGACGGTGGCCCCGACGTCGATTGTGTCACCGCCCCGCGGTCCCGTGCTGAGAATCTTCAGCACACCGGCGTCGGTCGATTCAATATCCTGGGTGGCCTTTTCACCTTCGAGCACGAAAATGGGATCACCGATGCGAATCGTGTCCCCGTCGCGCTTCAGCCACTCCACAAACACGCCTTGTTCCATCGTCCACCCGAGACGTGGCACGACAACGGGAATCGGCATGACATAATCCTTTTGGTAAGAGTGGCGAGTGGTGAGTGGCGAGTGGCGAGAACAGGATTGTCTGAGTCCTATTCTCACCACTCACCACTCGCCTCTCACCACTATAAGAAATCTATTCGTCTAATAAATCGCGAATTGCCTGCGTGATCAATTCCACATTCGGCACAATCGCAGCCTCCAACGGCGGGCTGTAGGGGGTCGGTGCGAATGCGCCATTGAGACGACGAATCGGAGCATCGAGATCGTCAAAGCCTTGATCCGCAACTCGCGCCGCAACCTCCGCCCCGAAACCGTACGGAGCGAACGCCTCGTCGACGATCAACAGACGGCCCGTTTTATGGACCGATTGCAGAATGGTATCCGAATCCAACGGCGAGACCGTTCGCGGATCAATCAACTCGACTGAGATCCCTTCCTCCGCCAGCTTCGTCGCCGCCTGATGGACCTTGTGGACCATGTGCGCCAACGCCACCACGGTGACCTGGGTTCCCTCGCGCACAATCCGCGCCTTGCCGAACTCGAGAAAATGCTCGCCGTCCGGTACGGGACCTTTGATACTAAGAATTTCCTTATGCTCCAGGAAAATCACCGGATCATCGCAGTTCAACGCCGTTTTCATCAGCCCTTTTGCATCTGCCGGGCAGGAGGGAACGACAACTCGCAGGCCGGGAAAATGGCCGTACATCGGATAGTAGTTGCCCGAGTGATGCGTTGCCGCGGAGTGCCCGATCCCAATGCAACCCCGCAACAGAACCGGCATTTTGAGCCGACCGCTGCTCATATACTGCATCTTGGCGATTTGATTGATGATCTCACCGACCGCATCCAGGACGAAGTCGGAGAACATGAAGTCGATCACCGGACGAGTGCCGGTCATCGCGGCCCCGGCGGCCATCCCCACGAATCCGCGTTCGCAAATCGGCGTGTCACACAGGCGTTCGGGACCGTAGAGTTCGTACAGACCGTGGGTCGTCTTAAAATTTCCGCCGCGCTGGCCAATCCCCTCACCCATCACAAAAATGCGCGGGTTCTTGGCCATCTCTTCCGAGAGCGCCTCCAGCGTGGCCTGCATGAAACTGATGTCGCGCATGTCGTATTTCTCTTTGCTGCGTTCTGCCCACTCATTCATCTCGCCGCGATTCCGCCCAGGGGGGACACTATGGTCGTGCACCGACCGCCGCAGCCAAACGCTTTTCAAAATCTCTTAATTCCGACTGATAGGCTCCAACCCACCCGGAGACCGGTTCCACCACATCTTTGAACCGCACCATGCAGGCCACCGCTTCAGACATTTCGCAGTCCTCAGCAATCCCCTTGTCTCGCCGCAAATGGGTTTCATAGGCCGCGAGCGCCGTCACTGCGGCACCTAACGCGGGGCCCTCATCCGATTCCAACCGTGAGACAGGTCGCTGCAGGACCGACGCCAGAATACGGCACATCAAGTCACTGCGGGCAATGCCCCCAGAGACCGTGATGCGACGAATCTTCTGGCCCGCCTGTTCATGTTCACGAACGCCCAGGGCGATCAAATACGCCAGTCCTTCAAGTGCGGCGCGGAAACGCTGTCCCGGCTCTTTCGGCTCGGCACCGAACCATTTCAAGTTGGCCTGCGCGGCGCTAATTCCCAAGGAAGGTTCTGGTTGCACAAACGGCCAGACCGCCGCTCCTTGAGACCCAGGAGACAACTTATCAGCCGCCGCTTCCAGTGACTTCCAGTCGGGTTTCTGACCGACAACTTGATCCAGGAACTGGGCCCCGTTGCTATAGCAACGCATCCACAAGTACGGCCCCCAGTTCAACCGCATGACATCCAGAGTGCCACCCGTCGGGGTCGACTTCGAGGACGAATTCACAACTGCCGAATTGCCCAGGATGATGGCAACCTGACCGGCATCCACCGCGCCGCCGCCAATCAGCCCCGCCTGTTGGTCGTCCGACGTCGGGTAAATCAACGGCCGCTTGCGCGAGTCGATCCCGGCATCCAGCGCGACATGTTCGGACAGCGGCCCCAGGGCATCATATTGATCGATAATGTCGGGCAACTGATTCCACGCGAGCTTGCGATATTCCGGGTTCGCCAGGGCATTCAGCATCCCCTTCGCCCACTTCTTCTTTTTGAAGTCCATCAGCCCTGTCGACGCGGCCACGGAAACGCTGCACGCATTGAAGTTCCCCGTCAGAAAACCGGCCGCCAAGGCTCCATGAGGCAGCATCCGGAACGTCCGTTTCCAGTCTTCGGCGCTAAGATGCGTCTCATCTTTGACCAGGTGACTCAGCGAATACCGCACGGCCCAAGGACCGCCAATCAATTTCTGAACCGCCGCCTGACCACCCAGCCGCTCCAAGCCAGTTTGATGGTATTCAGTCAGCGTCGAGTCATTCCAGCAAATCGCACGACGCACTTGAGCATAGTCGCGATCAATGCGTCCCGCAGTATGATGCGTCGCTGAAATACCCCCCGCCACCCAGTGTTTCAAGCGACCGAGGTCTCGCAGCCGGGCCGCCATGGCGCGCGTGGTCGCCCGGGCCTGACCTTCCAATTGCAGCAGGCTCAGCTCGAAAGTCCCCGGCTCCAGCAGCCGATCCCCTTGAATCGGACCCCGGTAAAGGTCAGTCGGTAACCGAACCTCCGCGACCTTTTGCCCCGCTAGATCAAATGCCAGACATTTCACCGAACCAGTACTAAAGTCCCAACCCGTAACGATTTTGTCAGCGGGAGTGCAGCGCAAGACGTTTGCCATGTTTGATTTCATCAGATAATCGGACGAGTTCCGCCAGTGTAGACGTTCAGACCGTACACATCCAATCAAGCAGCCAATATTTTTGCAACCGACAAGGCCCCGGTTTCAAAATCAGAACCAACACAGGCGACGTCTGTACCGAATCCGGGGGCCGCAGTGTAATGGAATTTGCTGGATGATCGGGGAAAATATTCTTTACTGGAGTAAGTCGAGCGGTGGATCTGGAGAATTCCGGGCCGTCCGTGGACAATCGTGGCCACGTATTCGTTATGGGCCAAAGAAATCAGTCAGGTGAGCCCGTCCCGTTAGGGCGGGGTTTAATCGGTATAGAACACGCCAAGTAGATGGGAGGGCGAGGCTCCCGCCGAGCCTAAAGCGAGCTTTAGCTCGGAGTCCGCCGGAGGCATTTCCATAGGGAGGCCTCCGGCAGACGCCGACCTGCGGTCGTTTTAGGCTCGGCGGGGTACCCTCCGGGTCCCTCGCCCTCCCATCCACCGTATTGACAAATCTCAAACATCGTGGCTCGATACGAAAACATTCAACTCGAAACCACGGGGAATACCTCCCCGATCAAACCATAGAAACCGACATCATGCAGATCGAAAAAGTCCTCGCCCGTGAAGTCCTCGACAGCCGAGGCCGCCCGACCGTGGAGGTGGAAGTCACATTCGGGGGCCACACCGGACGCAGCATTGTCCCCAGCGGCGCCAGCACCGGGCAATTCGAAGCCTGGGAACTGCGTGACACCGCCGACCACTGGTACGACGGGACCAGCGTCCGCACGGCCGTCAAGCACGTCAACGAGATCCTCGGCCCGGCCATTCTGGGCTTGAATGCCGCCGACCAGCAGAGCATCGATCAACGTCTCATTGAACTGGATGGGACTCCCAATAAATCACGGCTGGGGGCGAATGCGATCCTGGGAGTTTCCCTGGCGACAGCCTACGCCGCGGCTGCCGGTCAACGCGTACGCTTGGATCAACATCTCCATCAAGTCTGGCGCGATGTGACTCGCACCCAGACCAGCCAGGAAGCCGGCCCGCCGAGCATTCCGCTGCCGATGGTCAACATGATCTCCGGCGGACTGCACGCCGGCGGCAATCTCGATTTTCAAGATTTCCTGGCGATTCCCGTCGGTGCTCCAACCTACCGTGTGGCCCTGGAATGGATCGTCCGCATCTACCGGCACCTCGGCAAATTGCTCAATCAGGCGGGTTTTGAAGGAACCCTGGTCGGCGACGAAGGGGGCTATGGCCCCAAGGTAACGAGCCCTCATGCCGCGGCAGAATTTGTTGTACGAGCAATTGAAGCCGCCGGACTGCAACCCGGAAGCGATGTCTGCCTGGGTCTGGATGTCGCCAGCACTCACTTCTATGAGAACGGCGTCTACCACCTGGTTGCCGGCGGCCAGGAACTGAATTCCGCCCAGATGGTCGACTTGCTCGAAGATCTGGTTTCGAAATATCCCATCATCAGTATCGAAGACGGCATCGCCGATGCCGACTGGGACGGCTGGCGACTGCTCACCGACCGGCTGCGGACCAAGGTGCAGCTGATCGGCGACGATCTATTCGTGACCAATCACGTGCGACTGCAAGAGGGCATCAAGCAGGATGTGGCCAATAGCGTGCTGGTGAAGGTCAACCAGATCGGCACGATTTCCGAAACGATGCAAACCATCCGCCTGGCCCTGGACAACGACTACTGGCCGGTAATCTCAGCCCGCAGCGGCGAAACGGAAGACGCCACCATCGCCGACCTGGCCGTCGCCACGGGTGCCGGCCAGATCAAAATCGGCTCAGTCGCCCGCAGCGAACGCCTCGCGAAGTACAATCAGTTGTTGAGACTGGAAGAATACCTCGGAGATCACGGGAATTATCAAGGCGGCAAGATCTTCGAGCACCGGTTGCAGCGGGATGCTTGATGTGGTCGGCGCAACACACTGCTTAGGTGAGCCCCGTCCCGTCAGGGCATTGGTATCTACACAAGTCGTGAAATACTGTAACTCACGGCAATGCAAAGGATTGCGACACCGCCGCTGGATCAGCGGCTTCAACGGCGTTATTTGAAAATGGTTCAAGGTCATCTGCATTC
>JAQGHS010000773.1 GCA_028291605.1 Planctomycetaceae bacterium
TCACCCTGGAGTAGCAACTCGTCGTAGCCGCATCTCGCCAGAGTGCGGGCCTCGCCAGTTACTCGCCCGCATTCTGGCGAAACGCGGCTACAACAGAAGTCAGGCACAGCCTGACCTACGCAATTCACACACTCGCAAGTTGATAAAGTTTCGAGGGCCACTGTTATGAGTTTCACCACCAATACCCCAGTCAACGGGCTGTCGACCGAAGAAGCCAAAGCCATTTCGCTCATATTGGAATCTGAGCTGGGCTCTCGAGTCGCCTTGTTCGATACGTCCACCGGTCTGCAAGTCGTGATTGACGAGCTGTTCACGGACCACGCACATTCTGCCGAGTTCATTCGATCGTTGGCTTCGTACGCACGGCCCATGATCATGACCATCGATCCGAAATCGTATCAGGCGATTCTGCCGATCAAGGCGTCGGGCGGGGTCAAGCTGATCGGGATGGCCACGCTGGTCCGCTACGCGTCGGAAGATGCGGATTCGAAGAAAGAAATTCAACGCCTGGAAACGCTGTGCCGTCTCTTACTGGACAAGATCGCCGCGACGTCCGGCAAAACGCGAGATGTCCGCGCCGTCGACAGCCAGGTCTGTTCCGTTCTCGCCGCCTATGACGTCTTGTTCCGCAACATTCGACTGCACGGAGACAGTTCGCAGTTCCAGCGACATGCGTTGAAAGCCGTCATGGAAGTTGTGGGGGCCGAAATGGCCTGTTGGATCCTGGGCGAATCGGCCACTTCACGTGCAGTTTCCGGAATGGAAACTCTCTCATCGTGGGAGTGCCGTCAGTTGGCAGGCGCGCTGAATCAACGCACTGATTGGGATCGGCCGGACGTATTGATCGACAATGCCTTTGGAGTCGGGCCGCACGCCAGCCGCTTTCCCATGATCGCCTCGCTAATCGCCGTGAAGGTGGAATCGGAAGGGACACCCGGCTATATCGTACTAGTGAACAAGTCCCGTCGCGACGCACGCCAGGGGAGTCGGTCGACGACGAGCCGCAGTACGAATGGGACGAGCGGTGAAGTCTTCACGCGCGGCGATGCCGGATTGATGACCTCGTTCTCGACATTAATCGCCGCGCAAGGTCGCACCTCACGCCGGCATTTCGACCTGAAAGAACTGATCGTCGGTTTGACGCGTGCCTTGACGGCCGCCATCGACGCCAAAGATGGCTACACGGCCGGCCACAGCGAACGGGTCGGGCGGATGGCCGTCGTCCTGGGGAAAGAACTGGGGCTGGTCGAAGAACAGCTCAACGACATCTACCTGGCCGGGCTGCTCCACGACGTGGGCAAGATCGGCATCCGGGACGAAGTCCTGGGCAAGGCCGGCAAACTGACGGACGAAGAACGCAAACACATTGAAGAACACGTCGTGATCGGCCATCGCATCCTCTCCGGCCTGTCGGGCATCGAGCCTTTGCTGGATGGCGTGCTGCATCATCACGAGCAATACAACGGCGGCGGGTACCCGAGCGGACTGGTGGGAGAAAACATTCCCCGCCTGGCACGCATCCTGGCGGTCGCGGACAGCTTCGACGCGATGAATTCCGACCGGCCGTATCGCCGCGGGATGTCGACGGAGAAGGTCGAAGCCATCTTCCTGGAAGGCCGCGGCGTTCAATGGGATCCGGTCATCGTCGACGCCTTCTTCCGCTGCCGGTCCGAGATGAGCGAGATCCGCCAGCGAGGCATCGGCGATTCACTCCGCGAAGCGCTGAACGGCGTCATGCAGAAAGAATCGGCCGAGGTAAAGGGATCGTTGAAGTTCGCGGCGAGTTAGTTCAAATTCTTAAAGGGGCGGTCGAGAGGTGGAATGAGATCTGGACTGATTGTGATTTCGATCGCCCGTGCCTTGCCGGGAATACGGCGAATGAAGCCGCGCTCTTCTAATCGCTTCAGCATCGAGTTCACGGACGGCGGCGTCAGATGGAAGAACCTTTGCAGTTCGGCATGCGTCGGAGCGATATCTGAGTAACTCCGTTTCATATATTCACGGATATACGCCAGAAACTGACCTTGCTGATGGGTGGGACCGTCCTTTCCGCGAGGCGGGGATGCGAGTGGCATTGGGGAAATCAGAACCGGTTGCGGCATCGAGTCAAGACATTCCAGCGCCTTTTGAATCGATCTCAGAGCCCCATCAATTGCAGCTTGTATTTCGAGCGAACAGGCGTCAAAAAAGAATTCCTCACCCATAACTTCTGCCAGATGCTGCTTCGCATCGAGAAGATGTGCTTTAACTCCTGGTGATCTAGAACCACGTTTTTCAGATCGTTTCATTCCAAGGATTTTCCTGCAGTAGTCTCTCGCGGCTGCGCCGATCACCGCTCGGTAATAACGTAAAGATAATCGGCAGGTGAGTCGCGTACCGTAAGCCACCAGACATGGTGAGTGACCGACGACACGAATTTGACGGCACCCGGCTCACCTGGAATTCGACAATTGTTCGCCAGCCGCAAAACAATCAACCTCTTGTTCGCTGCGCTCACCCAGATTCAAGAATCTGGGCTACCCATCGTACCCAACTTCCGTACGCAAATCTCAAACTAATCAGCCATGGCCGTACCAGAACGCGCCACGCAGATTCGTGAAGTTCATCAGATTCTACCGGTGACTTTTCGGCCGTACAAATCAGATCTTCACTAGCGCCGTGGGACGCCTCCTTGAAGCTCTTGCAAGTCGGGGTCGTTCGGGCTATCGTTCAGCTAACCCCATCTGGAATCTCGACTGGCGCATCATGGGAGTCACCATCATGTCTGTGTGCCGTAGTTCTCTTGTGTATTTCGGCCGTCTCTGTCTGTGTCTCATCATCGGATGCACATTCCTGCATGCGGCTGAGCCGGATTCCAACGCGTTGCAGAAAGTCGTCACGGATTCGGCGGACCACTATGCGAAAGCCGTGGCCGAGAAGGATGCCAAAGCCGTCGCGGCCATGTTCACGGCGGAAGCGGAATATGTGGATTCCGATGGTGTTGTCTTTCACGGCCGCGAAGCGATCGAGGCCGAATACACGGCGAACTTTGCGATCTCGCCGGGAGGCACGGTCGATATTGATCTGGTGTCGATCCGCCCCATTGCCCCAGGGATCATGACCGAAGAGGGCATCTCCACTTTCACACCCAAGGATCAGGGGACTTCGACCCGTACCCGCTACACGGCGACGCACGTGAAGCAGGAGGATGGTAAATGGCTGCTGGCCAGTGTGCGTGAGCTCGAAGCCCCCGAGGTGGCGACTCATGACCGTTTGAAGGAGTTGGTCTGGCTGGAGGGGAAGTGGCATGAGGACGCCGAGAGCGAAGTGGTGTCGACCGAGTGGAAGTGGTCGGAGGACGGCAACTACCTGCTGAGCAAGTTTACGATTGCCGGGGTGAATAACTCGACGATCAAAGGGACACACCGCATCGGTTGGGATGCCGAACGGAAGCAGTATCGCTCGTGGTTGTTCGATTCCGAGGGTGGTTTTGCCGAGGGGTTCTGGACCCACGAGGAAGATGAGAGCTGGTCTGTCCTGTTGAGTGGTGTGGATAATAACGGGGTCCGCGTTTCGGGCCGGTTGAATTATGCGGGTGGCGGTACCGAGGCATTGGTGGTGACCGAAGACCAGCGTTCGCGAGCGGGCGTTGGGTTGCCTGGGTTCTCGCGGCGGATTGTGCGTGAGCCGCCGCTGCCTGGTGGAGCACCCGTTGCGGCGACCCCGGAAGATTCTGCCAAGCCCGATGCACCGCCGGCTCCGAGCGTGCCACCGAAAACGAAGCCTGCGCCTGCGACCAAGCCAGCGACACCGGCGAAACCAACGACTCCGGCCAAACCGACCAAGCCGGCGGCTCCTCAGAAAACGGCGCCCAAGGCGCCTTGAATAATGATCGTAGCAGAACTCGCCGAGAGTTCTGGCCACGCTGTCCGCCAAGGCCCGAAGTCTAGGCGACTTCGGCTACAGGTTGGTCCCGAAGTCTTGATGACTTCGGCTACGAGTCGATTTCGCTCACTACTCAATACACTAATCAATAAGGTCATCCCCATGAAACGCACGACGATTCTGATTGGATGTTTG
>JAQGHS010000782.1 GCA_028291605.1 Planctomycetaceae bacterium
TGTGGGTCATTCCCACCCTCAGCGGCGAGTTCGTCCTCGATCGCCGCTTCGGCTTCCAGGACGGCCTGATGGGTGGCAACCTGTGGTTCTTCGCCGCTGATCTGGATTCTTCCCTCCTCGCAGCAGAACGAGCTGCCGCGGGTGCCGCGAGTGTCCCCGGAGTCATCCTGCCATTCCCCGGTGGAGTGACGGGCAGCGGATCGAAAGCCGGCAGCCGCTATTCATTCACCATCGCCAGCACGTATGAAAAATACTGTCCGACGCTGCGTGAAAAACTCGGCGATCAATCGGGTCTCCCCCCGGGTGTGAATTCGGTGATGGAGATCATCATCAACGGCCGCGACCTGCCGACGATCTGTGCCGCGACGCAGGCCGCCATTCAGGCCTGCGTTGAAACTCCGGGGTTGTTGAAGATCTCAGCCGGGAATTACAACGGCCGGCTGGGGAAGAGTTTTGTGTACCTGCATCCGGAACGGCAGCCGGTATCCTAATTTGGACTGCGGTGATTCATTACCGCTTTCCAATCTAACAACCACTGAGATACTGATTGAGTTGAGTCTGCAAATCGACTTGGCAGGTGATTTGGACCAGTTCCCGAATTAGAAAGCGGTGATCAATCACCGCAGGCCAAATTATTTCGCAGCCGCCTTTTCGCTCGCAGCCTTGGGGCTCGCGCCAACCTTCGCGGCGGGCACCGCCTTCTTCGCTTCAGCCGGTTTGCCGCGTACCGCTGCCACCTTCCCGATCTTGATCTGCTCGTTCAGCTTCTTCGGATAGTACTCTTTGTTGTCCGACTTAATTTCATCAGCAGCGATCTTATAGCCCGTCTCGGGGACGATCAATTTCTCACGCAACTGACGAATATCCTTCTCTTCGCGAGCATGTCCCTCAGCACGGATCTCGGCCGGTTGCCGCGATGTGGGCGCGTTGACAGACAACTTGCTGAGATAGACGCGTTCAGTATTCGGTAACTGTTGCTCGAAACGCTGCATTTCATCCAGGACATTGGCGTCTTCCTGAACCCAGTCGTCGATCGTCTTCGCCGCGACCTCCATGGGCTTGCCCTTCTTGAGGGCATCATCCAGGCTGACGAGTTCATCAGTGCGCCGGGAGATTCCAGAATTGAGCTGCCAGACTGCAATCCCGTAGATGGCAATCACGCAGACGGCCGCGATGCCTCCCACAACGGCCCACTTCTTGCGGCGTTCTTTGGTCGTGTCGGGTTTGATCACCGGCTTGCGCGGCGCCAGGAAATCGAGTGATTCAATCAGGGGATGCGTTTGCGACCACACACTCCCAATGTGCCCGGCATAGGCCGACTGGTGCGAGACCAGCTTCAGACTATCACCCGCGACTTTCACCAGCGAAAACGGATTCACGGTCCGCACGGTGATTGGCAGACGTTTCTGCAGGGCCTCGGCCAGACCCGGCAGGTCGCCATCGGGGCCGAGTAGAAAACCGTCTGTCAGTTTGAAGCCCAGATTGAGGTTCTGGAACGACATCAATCCACGGCTGACTTCGGTCAGGATGACGGCGTTTTGCTGCTCGGTCGTATCACCCGCAAGGCGGGCCGCGTGCGAGAAAATCAGTTGCCGCATCCAGACCACGGAGATCTCAACCCGTTCGCCGTGACGCACTACGATCAGCGTCGCTGACTTCGGGTCGAGCGGCTTATTGTCCTCCAGATGGGCCACCAGTTCGGCGGCGCCAATGGGACTCAAGCGAATCGCCAGGAGTTCGCGCTGCCCTTCATCGATGAAATCACGGATCGCCGTGACCATCGTTTGCGGCACCATCGCCAGCAAGACTTCGCGCGTCGGAGACCCTTCGCGCCGCGGCAACGGAATGAAGTCCAGCGCGAGTTCGTCCAGCGACAGCGACGACTTGGCCGCCGCCTGAAACCGCACCATTTGCGGCAGTTCGTCATCTGGCGCGTCAGGCAATTCCAGCCGGCGTACCACCACGCTTTCGCGCGGCAGGGTCACGATCACCTGTTTGGTCGTGATGTGTTTTTCCGCCAGATAATGCACAAACCATTCTTTCAGCGCCGGCTGCGAATGGCCACTCGGTTGTGGCATTTCAAACGCATGACGCACTTGGATCGTCCCACCGCTGGTCTGTACATCGAGACCCCGCAGGCAGAGGGGATCCCATTCAATGACTAAAAAATCGGGCATGATTGAAGCTTACTCAGACGTCTGCGTTACTTAACCAACAGGTGAGCAGAAATAGCTATGTAGCCGCGTTCGCCAGAACGTGGGCGATTTACCTTGAATTCCCACGCTCTGGCGAGCGTGGCTACAGCACAGACGTTTCCGAACGTCTACTTAGGAATCTATCATGGGCAACTGCTAGGACCATGATCAACGCGAAATCACCGGCAATGTATAACCACGTCCCAAATCAGTCAGGTCGCGGAAAAAAATGGCTTGCGGCGGGTTTTGCGTGGCATCGATGACCGCCTCCACGCGAGCCACCGGGCCCCCACCGTCGAAATGTCCCATGACTTGCAACCGAAAGACGTCGCCGCGGCCGGTCAGATACGGATTCAGCTTCCGCAATGTCGGCAGGTCGACGATGCTTTCTGCATACAGCCACAGCGTGTTGGACCGCTTGCCGTCGGTATCGGGCAGTGGTTCGCCATTGGCACCGCGGGCCTGAGCCGACACGATCTTGATGGCGACATCCTCCGTCATGCCCGGCAAGCCCAGCAACACTTCTTTATGAGCCTGGTTCACATTGATCCGCCCCTCAATAAACTGATCGCTGCCGTTGGTGCTGAGCAGATCGAGCAGCTCGGGCAGGTAGGTCTCCATTTGATTGGGATCGTCCACCCAGGGACTGACAAGGGTCTTGTTGGTTCCGTCAATCTTTCCGGTCACCTGAACTCCGACCAGATCATAGACCGACTTGATTTTGAACTTGCCACCATTGGTGAGATCCATTCCTCCACGCGTGACCTGGCCACTACCACCTGCCGCCACCTGTCCAGCCGCCTGAGCCACCGCGCCCAATCCCGCGGTGCTCGATCCACCTCCGCCACCACTGTTGCCACTGTTGCCAGTGCGGCCTCCGGTGCCTCCACCACTACCGGTGCCACCACCGGTTCCGCCTCCACTGCCCGACTTGCCGCCACTCGTCCCCGTCGACCCACTCCCCCCTCCGCCA
>JAQGHS010000796.1 GCA_028291605.1 Planctomycetaceae bacterium
CAAACAGCACGGCATACCCAACTATTTTGACGATCAGCGGTTTGGGTCGGTCGGGTTTTCGGGTGAATTCGTTGCCCATCCGTGGTGCATGGGGGATTACGAGCGCACGTTGTGGCTGGCCCTGGCCGACGCGAACGAACACGATCGTCCTGACGAACGGGCGGAAAAGCAGATTCTGCGTGATCTCTGGGGCAACTGGAACACATGCAAACAAAAACTGTCGCAGTCCAATCGCCGCAGCATTATCACCTATCTCGACGATCGTCCGGGTGATTTTCGAGGGGCCGTCTCACGTCTGCGTGTCGACCTGCGAGGCATCTATCTGGCGGCCTTTCAAAGTGCGCTCTGGAATCGGCTGCTGGCCGCCTGGCTCCAGTCGAACTGCCGCCCCGAGCAACTCGTCGCGGTTCCGCTGAAGCTCGGTGCCGTCCCCTTCTTTCTGCAACTCGACCCCGATCAGCGACAACAGTTGCAATCAACCGAATTACCCTTGCCCTCGGCCCGCATCAAACTTGAACCGGGGCCAATCGACACGCTCATGAGCAAGGTCCTGAGTGACTTCGGCATGGAACTGCGGCAGATTCGGGTGAAGTATCCGCGTGACAGTTTCTTCTCGAAGGGCGAACGCCGCGCGGTGATCATGGTTGGCAAGGTCGAACACATCGTGGCGCCAGACGAATTGGACGCCGGTCGGCAAAAGATCCGCCTCAGTTTTGATCTCCCACGCGGATCCTACGCCACCATTCTCGTGAAGCGTCTGACTGAGTTAAACTCATTAAACGTCGCCGAGCAATTCAGCGAAGTCGAAGACGAGGAGTGAGTGTCGTTGATCGCTCCGCGATCGAAACGCATCGAAGGAGTTGAGTGGCCACAAAATCAATGTGGCAAACACAATTCGAGTTGATAGTGAAGAAATCGTCGCGGAGCGACGGACTCGTATGTCAGCCTGAATCTGGTTAGTTCTTCGAATCTTTGTCAAACCGCCAGCTTCGACACGTTTCGATCGCGGAGCGATCAACGACTTTCATGCAACAAACCCAATTCAGCCGTTACAATGACGTGACGAGATAATCCGTATCGAGAACCTGTTCGTGGGATGGTGACAGATGCCGTATCGATTTCGCCTTGGTCGCTCAGGTCAGATCGCGTTCTGTTTGTTAACGTGTTTCGGAACTTGGACCACGGCTGCATCCCACGCCGCCGAACCGGCCGTCAAACCCGGCGAGTCACTCGATTTTGCTCGCGATATTCGGCCGATTCTGGCCAATCATTGTTGGAGCTGCCACGGGCCCGATGAGCAGTCGCGGAAGGCTGGTTTAAGGCTGGACTCGCTGGCCGGTGCGACGGCGAAATTGGAAACGGGCAATACGGCGATTGATGTCGCACATCTCGTCGACAGCGAATTGCTGTTACGGATCAGTTCGACTGATGCGGCCGAAATCATGCCGCCCCCGGCGTTCAAGAAGCCGTTGACGCCGGCTCAGATTGAGTTGCTGCGACGCTGGGTCAGCCAAGGGGCAAAGTTCGCACAGCACTGGGCTTTCACGCCACCAGTTCGCCCTGCGGTGCCGCCTGTGAAAGATTCAACCTGGCCCCGTGAGACGCTCGATTACTTTGTCCTGCAGCGTCTGGAAGCAGCCGGCCTGCGACCCAATCCGACGGCTGATCGCGAGACGCTTTTGCGGCGACTCACCCTGGATCTGACCGGCGTGCCGCCGTCTGTCGCAGAGCTCGATGCGTTTCTCGCGGATGATTCACCCGGGGCGTACGAGCGAGTTGTCGACCGTTTACTGACATCGCCGCGTTCGGCCGAAAGAATGGCTTTGCAGTGGCTGGATGCCGCGCGCTATGCCGACTCCAATGGCTACAACAACGACGAAGATCGGACGATGTGGCCGTGGCGCGACTGGGTGATCAAGGCTTTCGCCGACAACATGCCCTATGACCGATTCTTGACTGAACAGCTCGCGGGAGACCTATTGCCTCAGGCGACGCTCGCCCAACAGGTGGCGACTGGGTTCAATCGCAACCACGTGTTGACCACCGAAGGTGGGATCGTCGAAGAAGAGTACCGAGTCGAATATGTCGCGGATCGCGTGCAAACGACGTCTACCGTATTCCTGGGACTCTCCTTTCAGTGCGCGCGATGTCACGATCATAAGTTCGATCCCATGACGCAGCGCGATTACTATCGCTTCTTTGCGTACTTCAACAACGTTTCTGACAAAGTCCTGGGCTACAACAAGGGGACCCCCGCGGAACCCTTCGTCGCCGCACCCTCAGCCGCACAACAGGCCGAGATCGCCCAAATCCAGGCCACCCGGCAAGCGGTCGAAAAACAAATTGCCGCCCACATTGCCGGTATTCAACCCGCCGTCGAGAAGTGGGAACAATCGCTGACCGCCGACGAAAAGCGCATCACCAGTCCGGCGGGGCAAACATTGGTTATCTCTCTGGATGAGATCACAGGTGAGCAAGTCAAGTTTTCACTGCCGAAAGCTGCCGAGGGCGTTCCTGTACCGGAAGTGTTCGGAAAAGTGGTGGGTAAGGCGACCTGGAAACCCGGAAAGTTGCTCGGAGCTTTGGA
>JAQGHS010000397.1 GCA_028291605.1 Planctomycetaceae bacterium
AACGTTTACAAGAATCGCCTCGAAGTGAATCACTTCCGGAGCAACGCAGACCCCTTCACCGTCATGAATGACAATACGGCACAGCTCACCCCGGTCGTCGACTTGAACCTGACTGGTCGCATCAAAGTGACTCCCAACATCAACATTACCGCTGGTTATAACTTCATCTTCGTCTCGCGAATCACCCGCCCGCAGGACAATATCTATTACAACGATACGGGTTCCGCCGACCCGCCAGGCGTGGTGTTACGAACGCACAAAGAAGACATGACGTTCCAAGGTTTGACATTAGGCTTGGAATTCCGCCGGCCATAACCGGGGGCGATTGGAAACGCAGACGCGACCGAAACATCGGCCGCGTCTGCGTGCGTTTTCAGACTGTGGCAATCGTGAGGGATCCACCATGGGCATGAGCGCGGCTGGCGCCCGGCGACTGTCGGCGGATTGGTGGTTCCAACTCGCAACTGCGGATGCGTTTCGATCGCAGAGCGATCAACGACTTTCACGCGTCAACATCAACAGGCTATCTCGGCGCTGAACTGTCACTGGACCGGGCAGCATGATGGTCGAGGATTCTGAAGCCACGACCTCAACCAGACGTTGCCAATCTGCAAACCCCATCAGACGCCGTGGCCAACCCAATTGTCGCCACAAGAGTACGAAACACTCGCGAACGCGTTGCGGGGGTTGTTCTCTGAGCGGTCCACATCGCAAGCGGCAATGCGACGGCGCAGTTTCGATCAACACCTCGCGCAGCAGCCCCTCGGCGAGTAAGAGTTCATCTGCATAAATCTCTTGAGCCTGCTGCCCCAGACGCAGCAAGGCCTGCTGAATTTGTGGGTTGAACTCACCGGCCAGCAACGGCAGCAATTTATGGCGAATGCGATTGCGAGTCAGTGTCGTATCCGCATTGGTCGAATCGGTCCGATAAGACTGGTTTTGTTCGGTCAAGAAACGAACCAGCAGTTGACGCTCAACGTGCAGTAGCGGTCGAATCAGCGGCGGCCCCCCGTGGCGGACGCTGCCAGCGTCCGTGCCCAACGGATCAACTTCGGCCAACACTTCGTCCGCATGCATACCCCGCAGTCCAGCCAGGCCGGTCCCGCGAATGATGTGATGCAGAATGGTTTCCGCCTGATCGTCGGCGGTGTGAGCGACAGCAATTCCGGCACAGTGCTGCTCAGCGCCGACGCGCTGCAAGAAACGGCGACGTACCAGTCGTGCGGTCCCCTCCAAGCCCAACTTGGCGAGTTGAGGTGCTTCCGTAATCGACTCCGTTCCGACATGACAGGGAATCGCCCTCGAGCGACAAAAGTCCTCGACCCACGCAGCGTCAGCATCCGATTCGCCGCCGCGGAGTTGATGGTTCAGATGGGCCGCGTGCAGATCGATTTGCAGTTCCTCATGCAACAACCACAGGCCCAGCAAGAGTGCGACGCTATCCGCGCCGCCGGAAACCGCGACCAGCACGCGGGTGCGCGCAAGATGACAAGTTTCGCAGCCGGCACGCAGTGCGGATAGAAATTCGGACGTTGCGGATCCCATTGCAGTGGCCCTGGTAACCGGGCCGGCAAATCAAGAATCCCATAAGTCCCATTGGTTCCATAAGTCCCATCCGTCCCATCGAATTCATGGGACTTATGGGACGGATGGGACCAATGGGACCAATGGGAACTACGTTTGAGCCGGTTTGTTTAGACCTTACAGGGCTCCAGCAAGAACCAGTCCTGCAACGCCTTGATATGGGGCACGGGATTCTTCGCCAGCGCTTCCAGAGCTCGCACGACCGCCTGGCAACCTGCCACTGTTGTGACGCATGGCACACCATACGTAACGGATGCCGAACGAATCTTGCCTTCGTCCGTTCGGGCACCCTTGCCACTGGGTGTATTGAAGATCAATTGCACCTGTCCATTGGCCATGTAGTCCAACAGATTCGGGCGACCTTCCTGCAGCTTCCGAACGACTTCGATATTGATTCCGGCACCTTGCAGGATGCGGACGGTGCCACTGGTTCCGATCAGCTTGTAACCGAGTTGCTGCAGTCGTCGAGCCGGTTCGATCAAGGCCTCTTTGTGACGGCCCGCCATACTGATAAAGACGGTTCCTTCACGTGGCAGTTGATTACCGGCGGCCACCTGGCTTTTGGCGAAGGCGATTGGGAATTCGTCATGAATGCCCATGACTTCACCCGTGGAACGCATTTCCGGTCCGAGGATGATGTCGACGCCTGCAAAGCGGTTGAACGGGAAGACGCTTTCCTTGACGGAGTAGTGCGTGGGCACGACTTCCTCGGTGACTCCCTGCGTCCGCAAGGACACGCCGGCCATCACCTTGGCGGCGATTTTGGCGAGCGGCACGTTGGTGGCCTTCGAGACGAACGGCGACGTCCGGCTGGCTCGCGGGTTGACTTCCAGCACGTAGACGACATGCTTGCCTTCGACCGACTTGACGGCGAATTGCACGTTCATTAGGCCGCGCACATTCAGGCTGCGTGCCATCGCGTAGGTGGCCTGTTTGATCTCTTCGATGACGGACGCGGGCAGTGAGAACGGCGGGATGGCACAGGCCGAATCGCCCGAATGCACGCCGGCTTCTTCGATGTGTTCCATCACACCACCGACGATCACCAATTCCCCGTCGGCCACCGCATCCACATCGACTTCGATCGCATCTTCAAGGAACTTGTCGATGAGTACGGGATGGTCCGGAGCAACGTCCATCGCCGCCTGCATGAACTTCGCCAGTGAGACCGCGTCGTAGCAAATCTCCATCGCTCGTCCGCCGAGCACATAACTGGGGCGCACGAGAACCGGGTACCCGATCTGCTCGGCGATGTGACAACCTTCGCTGAGTTCCGTCGCCGTGCCGTTGGGGGGCTGATGCAGGCCGAGTCGCTCGAGCAGGGCCTGGAATCGTTTGCGGTCTTCCGCGATGTCGATCGAATCGCAAGATGTGCCGAGAATCTTGACACCACCGGCTTCCAACCCGCGGGCCAGATTGAGCGGAGTCTGTCCGCCAAACTGAACGATGACCCCTTCAGGTTGCAGTCGATCACAAATATTCAATACGTCTTCGGTCGTCAGCGGCTCGAAGAATAGCAGGTCTGAAGTGTCGTAATCAGTAGAGACGGTCTCGGGGTTCGAGTTGACCATGATGGTCTCGATCCCGAGCTCGCGCAAGGCGTACGAGGCCTGACAACAGCAATAATCGAACTCAATCCCCTGCCCGATCCGGTTCGGACCGCCACCCAGGATCATGATGCGACGCTTGTCAGACCGCGGGCGCGGAGCCTCGTCCTCGTCTTCGTACGTCGAATAGTAGTACGGCGTGTAGGCTTCGAACTCGGCGGCACAGGTATCAACCGCCTTGAAGATCGCTGACACGCCCAGACCTTTGCGGTACTTGCGGACGTCGGTTTCGGTCGTGTCCCACCAGTAGGCGAGTTGCTTGTCGGAATACCCCAGGCGCTTAATCTCCCTGAGGAAGTCTTTGCCGGCGTCCTGTAGACGGGGAACCTTGCGGATCACCTCTTCGGTTTCGCACAGTTGGCGAATTTGATCGAGGAACCAGGGATCGATATCAGACAGCCGATGAATGTCGGCCACTGACATGCCAGCCTTCAACGCGAACCGCACGTAGAAAATCCGGTCGCAATTCGGGACCGCGAGCTTTTGTTCGATCTCATCGATGGTCGGCTGCGCGACAGTGCCCCACAGGTCCTTCTTACCGCCACCCAAACCGAAGTGGCCGATTTCCAGACCACGCAATGCCTTCTGCAAGGATTCTTTGAAGGTCCGGCCGATGGCCATCGTTTCACCGACCGACTTCATCTGGACGGTCAACGTGGCGTCCGCATCGGGGAATTTTTCGAACGTCCAACGCGGGATCTTGGTCACGACATAGTCAATGGTCGGCTCGAAGCAGGCCAGCGTCTCACGGGTAATATCGTTGTGAATCTCATCCAGCCGATATCCCACAGCCAGCTTGGCCGCGATCTTGGCAATGGGGAAGCCAGTGGCCTTGGACGCCAACGCGCTGGAGCGGCTTACGCGCGGGTTCATCTCGATCACGACCATGCGGCCGTCATCGGGGTTGATGGCGAACTGCACGTTCGAGCCGCCCGTTTCCACGCCGATTTCGCGCATGACGGCGATCGTCGCGTCACGCATCCGCTGGTATTCTTTGTCGGTCAGCGTCTGAATGGGAGCGACGGTGATCGAATCACCGGTATGCACGCCCATTGGATCGAAATTCTCGATCGAGCAGATGATCACGACGTTGTCGGCCACGTCGCGCATCACTTCCATCTCGAACTCTTTCCAGCCGAGAATCGACTCTTCAAGCAAGACTTCACCGACGGGTGACAGGGCCAGACCCTTACGGATCATGGATTCGAATTCTTCGCGATTGTAGGCAATTCCACCGCCGGCACCGCCGAGTGTGTAGCTGGCACGGATCACGCAGGGCAGTCCCACGATGCGCACGGCCGCGCGGGCTTCCTCGAGATTGTGGACCGTCCGGCTGTTGGGAACGTCCAGGCCAATCTTGATCATCGCCTGCTTGAAGGATTCTCGCCCTTCGGCCTTGGCGATGACTTCTTCCTTCGCGCCGATCAACTCGCAGCCGAGTTGCTTGAGGATCCCGCGGCGGGCGAGGTCCATGGCGACGTTGAGCCCCGTCTGGCCACCCAGGGTGGGCAGCAAAGCGTCGGGTCGCTCGCGTTCGATAACCTTGGCGACGTATTCCCAGGTGATGGGTTCAATGTAGGTGCGGTCTGCCGTGTGAGGGTCAGTCATGATGGTCGCAGGGTTGGAATTCACCAACACGACCTCGTAACCCTCTTCACGCAGCGCCTTGCACGCCTGGGTTCCGGAATAGTCAAACTCGCAGGCCTGACCAATGACAATAGGGCCCGATCCAATGATCAGAATCTTCTTGATGTCTGTCCGACGAGGCACAACCACACCTCTCTGTAAGTCGCCGATGGCAGCCCGGGGGCGTTCGACTCCGGTGTTTTGAACCGGGGGGCCTGCATCGACTATGAAAGTGGCGATCGAGAGTTACAACATGTTTCAGTCGCACTGCCCGCAGCGCGCACCAAAAGCCGCAACCACTCTAAGTTTTTTTAGGCGGCTACGGCTACACGAAGTAACCACGCTGTCTTGCAACTACATCAACTTAACAACCGTAGCGAGAGTTGCAAGCCACCACTCAGTGTACGAGGGGTGATTTTCCCTAATCCGAGAGCCATTCCGACTCTGGTTTCCAGATTCCGGTGCCTACCGTGTGTTCAACAGGACACGCGAATCGGCAGCAATTCGCTCAAACGTATCGCTTGCCGGCACCTCGACCCAGCTCCACGCGATTTGCCCAGCGGAGCTCTTGAATCGAACTTTAATTATGGTGTCGCCCCCTGCAACATCCTCGGTGCTCAACGGAAGGGTAATTGCCTCAGATCCATCGCCCGATTTATCTAGGCTTGCGGCCGTCCAATTCCAGGCACGTGGATGAGGCTCTCGAATCATCTCACAGGAGACTTCGTCAAGTGACCATCCGACTGGAAGGGATGACTGGCAGGCGACGATCAGCCGCATGGGTTCTGAAGCGTCGGCCCTGCTCCACCTGGCATTCAGCGAAATTGCCGGAGTGGTTTGCAATGTCGGAATGAGGGTTACCTGCCACTCATCGAGTGGATCACCCTGGAACTGCAACCGATACCATCCTGCTCGAGAAGCCCGCAATTCCATAAACCGCGTCGCCGAGCCTGACACGCCGAGATCCTGGGGCGAATCGTCGGTCACATTCCACTGTTGAAATCGGGGCCCGCTCCTCAGAAACCGCCCGATTTTCCGATTTTCCAACGCGGAATGCTCAGTGGCGAGTGAAATCGTCCATGCTCGATACAACTCGGCAAATTGCGCCTGGCAAACTTGCTCGACGGCTTCCCGATCAGTTTTTCCGGTCGCCATGAGAGCCGGAACAAAGTCGGTGACCCCACGTTTCCTCGCGTGCCGCTGGCACCAGTCGAGAAACAGGAACGTGGCTCCCCGGCAACCATGATTCCGCCAGCGTCCGGTGCGATAATAATCACGCACGACCAGCGGCGCGGCGGCAGGATTTTGCCAGTAACGAGCCACGCGATAATCCAGATTGGACCAATCATCCCGACCCAGTCGCTCGGTCAGATGAGCCAGACCTTCATTGAGCCAATCGTCCCAGTCCGGCAATGCCCTGTGGCTTAATGCATTTTGCCGGCTGGCCAGGGCGGTGTGAGTCACCTCATGCAGCAGCAATGATTGCAGTGCATCGCCCGTCGGGAGTTCAGAATTGAGGTACAGCAGATCGGCGTGATTGCTGAATGGCGCAGCGATGTCCGCTCGCAAATCGCTGCTGCGGACGAATCCACGAACTTGAGTCGTCCCCCCACGCAAACGTCCCAGCCACGGCGTCAGCAAGACTGTGATGCGCCCGTTCTGGTCGGGGTCGGCAATGGGCCCGACATGATCCTCGATCATGGGCAAAACGTCGCGCGACAGTCTTGTGGCAATCTCGTTCGCGAGGTTCTCGACATGCACCGGAATTCCTGACGGCGAGTGCAAACTCGAGTCGGCGTAGACTTCGACCGTTTCCCGAAAACCTGCCAGCCGACTGTGTACCAGTTGGTACCCTTGAGGATTTTCCAGCGGAGTGTCAGTCACATGCAACCAGAAGTCCCGAGTCGGTGAGGGACGCGAGCTCGCGTTTTGGCGTTCGGGTAGTTTCTGAAGACGGTCCTTGTCATTCAACGGTTGACTGCTGGGGGCTGGTCGTTTTTGCTGCCAGCGAACAGGTTGATATTGGACTCTGCCTGACAACGGTTCAGCGCGAACCTGCAAGACCCCATTCCGATTCGCTGACCCCAGATTGCTGATCAACAGTCGCGCTGAGACGTCTTGTTCCAGGTAAAGATCGACGGTGGCGTGCCCGTCGCTCAGCACAATGTCGTACAGTTGATTCGAAACCAGCCGATCCGGAACCACTGGCGAGCGACTTTGCGACCATGCGGAAATTGCGATCGCAAACAGGCTCAGCAACGCGATAACGCAATACGCTCGGGCAGGCAGTCGCCCGCCAATAGGAAGCCGTAGCACAGACGCCGGAAATCGGACTATCATGGAATGGCAGACCGCAGGTCAGTCGCTCAAGTAGCAACGTGTCGGGTGTGGCCCCCGAGCGTAGTTGCCCAGGGATTCTGGCTGTGAGTGAGAGTCTGGGTGGATTGGGGTGAAATATGATGAAGCCGCGGGGGGGTGTCACTTCTTCATCGTCCCTCGACGGAGACGAATTCACCAAAACCGCATTGCCTGCGAGGCACTCAGACAAAAAGTTCCGGGTGTTGGATCAAGAACTAGAAGCTTGGGTGTTCTGGAGAAATTCCGGAGGGACTTGTGCGATCTCCGGTCAAAATCGCTTAACATAACGGTGTCTGAAATATCGTCATTGCGGTGCATGGGAGGGTGAAGCTTCTGCCGAACTGCTTGGTCTCTCGACTCCCGGCAGTCAGTGCGGCTCGGCAGGAGCCTCGCCCTCCCGTCGGCCTGTTCCTGAATCCACTCGACAACAACTTTCCGATACGTGGTTGCAATCAAAGAATTCCTCATCGTGAGACGGTCATGGCCCTGTTCGCCAACACGTTCAAACTCCTGCTGATCTGGATGACCAGCTATTGCTGGATTTGCTGCGTCGATACTGCCGCGCTTTGGGGGTCCGACGCGAAGTCCAGCCCCGTTGCGGAACAGCAATTGGTGGAACGGGTGAATCAGCGGATTCGGGAACGCTGGGAGCACGAGAAAGTCGTGCCAGCCGCGCTGGCCGATGACGCGGAGTTTCTCCGGCGCGTGTATCTCGATTTGGCGGGGCAGATTCCACCGGTGTCAGCCGTCCGTCGGTTTCTCGCCGATCCGGCGCCGAACAAGCGGCAGGCGATCGTTCGGGAATTGCTGGAAAGTCCTCGCTATATCATCCATTTCTCGAACGTGTGGCGAGCGGAGTTGCTCCCCGAGGTGAGTGCCGACCCCCAGTTGCAATTCCTGATGCCGTCGTTCGAAGCCTGGTTACGCGATCAATTGATCGACAACGACAGCTACGCGGATCTCGCCCGCCAACTGGTGACATTCAAGATCACGGGAGCGGCCACGCGAAATGCGATGGAAGCGGGCGGTACCGTGAGTCCGGTGGCGTTTTATCAGGCCAAAGAAGGTAAGCCCGAGAATCTGGCATCGGGGACGGCCCGCGTGTTTCTGGGAGTGCGGATTGAATGCGCCCAGTGTCATGACCACCCGTTCGATTCCTGGAAGCAGGAACAATTCTGGAGTTTTGCCGCCTTCTTTTCGGGAGTGTCCCGGCAGCAGATGGGTGACGTCGCCGGGCCGCTGTCTGATGTACCAACACGTCGAATGTTGGAGATTCCGGGGAAGAAAACCAACACTGCGGCCCGCTACTTGAATGGCGTCGAACCAGCCTGGACCTCCGCGGAAGGCTCGCGAGAAAATTTGGCGAAATGGTTGACTTCACGAGAAAATCCGTACTTTGCGAAGGCGGCCGTGAATCGCATTTGGGGCCGATTGTTCGGAGTAGGGATTGTCAATCCTGTTGACGATTTCAATGATGCCAATCCGCCCAGCCACCCTGAGTTATTAAACGAACTGGCTGCTGCATTTGCCGATTCCGGACACGATTTGAAGTTTCTCTTGCGGGTGCTGACCGCGACCGATGCCTATCAATTGACGAGTGCTGTTTCTGATCCCAGTCAGGAGCCGCCGCAACGCTTCGCGCGGATGTCGCTGAAGGGGATGAGTCCGGAACAACTCTTTGACAGCATTGCCGAAGCGACCGGCCATTTTGAACGGAACCGGCGGAATCCGGCAATCTTCGATGGGGACAATCGTCCGCGAGGGGAATTTCTTGAAGCCTTCAGCAATGAAACCGATCCCCCGACCGAGCGGCCGACGACCATCCTGCAGGCCTTGGCCATGATGAACGGTCAATTCATCACGCAAACGACCGATCCCAAGACGGGGTTACTGGCGGCTGTGGTGAGCTTCCCCGACATGCGGACCGAGGAGAGGATCGAGACTTTGTATCTCGCGGCATTGGGGCGGAAACCGCGGCCGGTCGAACTGAAGAAGCTGTTGGCTCATTGTGAGAACCGTGAACTGCCAGTGGCGTTAAGTGATATTTTTTGGGCGATTTTGAATAGTAGCGAGTTCCTGTTGAATCATTGATTCTTCGCCGTAGGATAGGCATCCTGCCTGTCAATCGCGAAGCGAAAATGCGGTGAACCAAGAGTATTTGGCGCAAGTTGGCGATCGTTGGATGAATGGACTGCGGGTTTGTCGCTTGAGGCGACAAATGACAGGCAGGATGCCTATCCTACAACGAAGAATCCGGGGCCTTACGGCACCCGGGTTACCTAAATGCGGTGGCGGCTGCGAGCTTTGATATGGACCATTCAATGACCTCATCGTTCTCCCGACGTGACTGGTTACGGTACGCTGGACTGGGACTGCTAGGGGCATCCTCCTCAGGCTGGTTTCCGCTGCTCGCTGACGACTTGGCAAAGCACGCGGGACGCAGTCGGTCGGTCATTTTGCTGTGGATGTCGGGCGGCCCCAGTCAGCTTGATACCTTCGATCTGAAGCCGGGGCATAAGAATGGCGGGGAATTCAAGCCGATCGACACTTCGGTTCCCGGCATCCAGATCTGCGAACATCTGCCCAAGCTGTCTCAGCAGATGGAGCATCTCAGCCTGATTCGTTCCATGAGCACCAAAGAGGGCGATCACGGCCGGGCCACGTATTTGTTACGCACGGGTTACCTTCCTCAAGGGCCCGTAAAGTATCCCACACTCGGGTCTTCCTTAAGCAAGGAGCTGGGTCGAGAGGATGCTGAGATCCCGAATTTTGTCAGCATCGCACCGCAACGATTTCTCAGTCCTGCCGCCTTCGGGCCTGGATTTTTGGGACCAAAATATGCTCCGTTGACCGTGGGCAATGCTGGCCGTGGAGGTCGCCCGATGGCTGGCAATGCCGATCAATTGACGGTCAAGAATCTCAACTTGCCGACTCAGGTGACCTCTACGCAGTTTGATTCGCGATTGGAATTATTGGACAGCTTAGAGACTGATTTTCAAACGACTCACCCTGGACTCGTTCCACAGTCACACCGCAATGCCTATCAACAAGCAGTCAAGATGATGCGGTCGGTGGCGGTGAAGGCTTTCAAGCTGGATGAAGAGACGGCCGAACTACGTGATGCCTATGGCCGTAATAACTTTGGCCAGGGTTGCCTGTTGGCCCGCCGGTTGGTGGAACGCGGTGTGCCGTTTGTCGAGGTCACGCTGAGCGAGGCTGCGAACCAGGGAGGCATCGGTTGGGACACTCACACCGGCGTGTTCCCCGCAGTGACAGCGCTGTGCAGGGTACTCGACCCGGCCTGGTCAACGTTACTGACAGATCTGAAATCTCGCGGATTACTGGACTCGACGCTTGTGGTCTGGATGGGGGAGTTCGGTCGAACCCCAACGATCAATCCGAGTGCCGGTCGCGACCACTTTCCGGTTGCCTGGTCGACGGTCTTAAGCGGTGGTGGAATTCGGGGTGGACAAGTGGTGGGACAGACGTCTGAAGATGGGATGACGGTGAAAGAGAAGCCCGTCACCACGGCCGATCTGTTGGCCACGGTCTGCCAGGCAGTGGGAGTCGATCATCTGAAGCAAAATGTCTCGAACGTGGGCCGGCCAATACGGTTGGCAGATCCCGAAGCGAAACCGTTGAAGGAATTACTGGCGAAGTCGTAGCCCGACTGGTGAGCGGCACGGCGCTAGCCGCCGG
>JAQGHS010000813.1 GCA_028291605.1 Planctomycetaceae bacterium
CTCGGCTCCGCAGAACGCTACATCCCAGCTGCTGAGGTCCAAATCTCGAAGTTGCTCAGTGGTAGCCCGCCGCGCGCACAAGTCATATGCAAAGTTGGGTCCCCCGCTGGTAGTGCCACGTTTTTTCGAGATGAGATCCAGCCACAACAGCGGGCGTTGTATAAAAGAGTGTGGAGACATAAGTGTGACTGGGAATCCCCCGTACACAGGTTGCAGGATGCCTCCAATTAGACCCATGTCGTGAAATGGAGGTAACCAGATCACGCCTCTACTTTGGGGACTGTGACCAAAGTGACTGTAGATGAGACCGAGATTATGCAACAGATTAGCGTGGGTGAGCACAACTCCTTTCGGCGCTGAAGTGGACCCGGAAGTATATTGTAGATACGCCACGGAGTCCTGACTCAGCGGAGGCTCTATCCAATTCTCAGCGCCAAATGTCATTTCATCCAACGCCAGCCAATGTCGCAGCGATTTAGTAGGCAGCACACCAACCTGCTGCTGCAGGGTGTGTCGGAGTTCGGACGTCGAAAGTATCACCGTTGGTTCTGCGTCTTCGATAATACCGCGGATGCGATCTGCCGACTGTCGCGGCCGTGGGGGGTAAGTTGGTACGGCGACCGCACCGGCATACAAGCAGGCGAAAAATGCTGCAATGTAATCTAGTCCAGGATAAAACAGTAACATGACGCGATCGCCTGGCTCGATCCGTTGCTGCAGGCTGGCTGCCAGCCCCATCGCACGCGAATCCAACATAGCAAACGTCAGCTGAGACATGTCCTCAGAGGATTCATCGAAAAACTCGAATCCAACCGATTTAAGGGGCCCTCCCGCGCGGGCACGGGTTAAGGCCACGAGGCTGCAGAAATCCATGCTGTCGGGTGACAGGCGGTCGTGAACGCTAATCGGTGAGCTGTTTTGCATGAAGAGACGCGGCCCTAATGCACTGTCGTTCGAGCGAAATCGAGTTGCTGATAGCAGACAAGATTACAGATTCTAGGGCAACCAGATAGGCGAACGCAAGTCGGGCAGTAGTGTCTGAATCGCCTTCGCGCTAGTGACAGCATCTCGAGCTTGGCGGACATCGTTACGGAAGCGAGACTGAACACTTTACAGTCCGTCATGGGTTGCCTGACAATCAATCGCATCCTCGGCGTAACCCCTGTCTCTGGATCATTTTATCGCAAGTGCAAGTTGAATCGCTCGCCTATTATTCAAATTAAGGCGGTAAACGGGCACGATTCCCTGCACCGCGCACGCTAGCTGGGAAAAGTGCGCCCAACTGGACAAAGGAATGCGGGATGCGCATACTAGTTGACCTGCCTAGTGCCTTCGGTACTGGTATGGAGTTTTCATTTGCCATTCTAGAATATTTTCGATATCGCGCGACGAACACTGCCGTTCTGTGACCAGATTGAGTAACAACAAGCAGATCGCGACCTGCAGTATCGTCAGGCACCTTACGCTAAAGCCCACATGCCACTCAATCTTCAAGGTATTGCACTCGATCCTGTCCACGCGCAGTGGCGCAGGGTCGCGAAGGATGTCGCCACAAAGTTAGCTCTGGATGCCGATCGCGTGGATCGCGAGGGAGAGTATCCGACACTGGGCGTCAATTTGCTGACGAGTTCTGGCCTGACGGGCCTGACGGTGCCCAAGGAAAAGGGTGGAGCGGGGGGCAACATTAAGACCGCCGCGCTCGTCATTGAGGAGTTGGCTCAGGGTTGCGCATCTTGTGCGACTTGCTACACCATGCATCTGAGTTCTATGACCTTAATGGCGGCCTTGGCGAGCGAGGACCAGATCGAACGGTTGCTGTTGCCGATGATGAGGTGCGGGCGACTTAACAGTGTTGCAATGAGCGAGCCGGGTTCAGGCAATCGACTTTGGCATACGGACAGCTACGCCGAACGGTTACCAAGTGGATATCAAATTGATTCATTTAAGTCTTTTGCTTCAAGTTCGGGAAATGCGGGGCATTACATTGTCCCCGTCCGCGCCAGCAACTCGGTCGGACCGACGGACATCAGCCTCTTTGTCATTGACGGGACTGATCCTCAAGTCAAGCCGGTTGGACGTTGGGACGGGATGGGACTTCGCGGTTCCGCTAGCACTCCCGTGCATTTTGATAAAGTTCTCGTGCCAGAAGGCAATCGGCTTGGCTCAGAAACATGCGGGTTTTCGATGTTGTTCGCTTACACACTTCCCATTTACCAGGTTGGATTGTCGGCGATGTATCTGGGTATCGCCCAAGCTGCGTACGATACCGCAGTCGCGCACGTCAAGAAGCGAATTCATTCTGACACCGGACTCAGTCTGTCCAAGTTGGAAACTGTCCAACGATACATAGGCGAGATGCGAGTCCGTATTGATCAGTCACGCCACCTGATTTACCGCGTGGCGCAAATGGCGGACAACGCAGTGGTCCTCTTCAACGAGTTGGCCGAGGCAGATTTGCTGGATGAGATCATTCGGGCCAATCCGGATGATCCATTTTTCATTGAGGTGGCGCAAGTCAAAGTTTCCGCGTCCGAAATGGCAAACGACGTCGTCGCGAAGTCGTTCCAGGTATGCGGGGGTAGCGCTTACAAGCGAGGCCATCGCGTGGAACGCTGCGTCCGTGACGTCCGTGCCTCTTCCGTTATGGCCCCTAGTGACGACACTCTGAAGCTAATCATCGGGCGGCAGATTCTCGGCATTGAGCAGCCGTGGGAAGGCTGACACTTCCCACTCTTTTATCGAATTGGGATTTATGAACTCTCTACCCTTTCAAAGCCTTTACGATTGCCTCGCCGAGTTCCAGCAGCGATTCAACGCGCACACGCGCGTGAAAAAGCTAGTGGTCAACTGGGATCGATCGATTGTCGTCGAGGCCACAGACTCCGCGAGCGTCGCGACGATGATGATCAAGGAATTGCATGTGACCGAAGTGTTGTCCGGGGCCCATCCTGACACCTCCAATCCCATCCATCTCCAAGCGGGCGAGTCCGCACTCATTCGCATTTTTTCCGGTGACTATAATCCAGCTCACGCGCTTATTGAGGGCGACTTAGCCGTGTTTTCCAGTGAGAAGGACAAGGTCAAACTGGAAGCCATAACGATGGTCATCTGGGGCTTGTAACCGCACTCTTGTGCTGTGTTTGGATTACGCCGTGTTTAAGAAGTTGTCCGAATTACTATTCTACATCTCGTTTGGAGCCGGTTTGGCGTTCGGCACCAGTTCGTTCACAATTATTGCGGGGCTGTTCGAAGTCGTCTCGGCGCCATGGGTTCTCGCGGCAATCCTAGCTTCCGGGCTAATTTGCGTGCTTATTTCATTGTCAGTTGCCGAGCTTGCCAGCATGTACCCGTCGGCTCCGGGCATCCGGACGTACCTGAAAATTGGCCTGTCCGACCAGATTTCTCTTGTGTTGACGTTTTTGTACCTGGTTTTTATGGTGTTGGTCGCCGGCATCGAAGCGAATATGTTCGCGCTAGTGCTGAGCGCGGTATTCCCAGCGGTTTCGCCTGTCGCCGCCATCAGCGGGTTAATTGTTTTTACGGTGGTCGTAAATTGCTTTGCCATTGAATTCCCTCGTGTGTTGCAGGTTGTCACGACTCTCGCGATGATCCTCTTCGTTATCGGCATGGGCATTTACGGAGTGGTGTCCTCACCGACCGATTACGTGTTCACTTCACTGGCTGCTGGTTGTCGGCATGAAGAGGTATTCCTGCTCCCAATTGCCATGGTGATGAGCATCTACTTGTTTACTGGATTCGAGTGGGTCACCCTGCTTGGATTTTCGCCACAATCCTATGAGCGCCGTATCCCGGTATCCATGCCTCTCGCGATTGCCACCAATGTGGTCTCATATTCGGCGCTCACCGTGGGGTTGGCGTGCGTTATGTCTCGCGTGCAGATCCACGAGACTCCGATCCCACAGCTGCCATATCTAACCGCGCTGCTCGGTGGATCCGGTGCCCACGTCGCCTGTGGGCTGTCGTTCCTGGCGGTATTCTCCACTTTCAATGCCGGCATTATGAGTGGTTCGCGACTAATGTACACGTTAACGCGGGAAGGCAAGCTGCCGCGATGGTGCGCCATCATGTGGTACCGGACCGGCACCCCCATCGGGGCCATTTTTACGCTCGGGATCCTGAGCTTGGCCAGTTCACTCTTCATTTATCAATTCAGGCTCGAGTTGCCCGCGGCCATTGTCGGTTCCTCGATCGTGACTTTAGTCTACGCTGCGTTTATGCTTGCAGCGTTGCGGTTGCGGAAATCCCAGCATAGTGTCCGACGCCGATTTGCCTCCCCAGTTCCCGTGTGGGCGCAATGGTTGGTGATCGTCGTCTTGCTGCTGATTGGGCTGTCGACGCTTGTCTCATCACCGGTGAACTCTGGACAGGTAGCAATTGGTCTTTTGGCCGCCTTCGTGATCGCCATCGCCCTCGCGCGAAGGTCGCACACCAAATCAACTGCCGCAATCGGTGATACTCAAGGCGATGCGTCATGAATTCCCCAACAAGTGAGTACGGTCAATACTGCCGTCCGAGGCTGGTTGAACTCCTGCAGGCCTTCAGCTTGGACGTCGCTTACGAACGTGCTGAAGGGGACTGGTTATGGTTCCGTCAAGATGGGGAACTGGTCAAGGTCCTGGACTTTGTCGGCGGCTTCGGAGCCAATTTGCTCGGTCATTATCACCCCGATTTGATCGCCGAGGAACGACGGCTGCTCGACGAGAGGGTACCGATCTTCGCGCAAGGGTCCTGTCGCGCAGGAGCCGGCCGCGTTGCGCGGGCGCTATGTGAGCGTATCGGAGACTATGTCGTTATCCTTACCAATACCGGCGCCGAGACCGTCGAAGCCGCGATCAAACATGCTTATCTCGAGCGTCCCTATCCACTGCTATGGGGCGTCCAGAACGCCTTCCATGGTAAGACCACGGGAGCGATCCAGCTGACGGCGAACTACTGTGGCCCGTACGAGATATTCGGGCCGCGCGTTCGCTTTCTGGACCCAAGTGACCCGTCGTGTTGGCTGGAGGCGGAAGCCGAGGCGCATGCGGTCTCGGCAGCATTCGTCGAGCCAGTCCAAGGGGAGGGGGGAGTGCGCCCGTTGCCCAGGCCGTTTGTTGATTGGCTCCGTGGCATCACAGCCGAACATGGTATACCTATTGTGGCTGATGAGATTCAAACAGGCTTGGGGCGCACTGGAAATTTCCTAGCTTGCGAGGAGTTCGGAATCATTCCGGATTATCTCTGCCTTTCCAAGGCTCTCGGTGGTGGGATGGCCAAGATTGGCGCGCTGCTGGTGAAGCGCGAGCGGTTCGTACCCGAGTTTTCCGTCGCCCACACTTCCACCTTCGCGGAGGACGAACGAAGCTGCGCCCTGGCTCTTAAAACCCTCGAGCTCATCGACCGGGACCAGATTCCTCAACGATGCGCAGCAGCTGGTCGCCATCTCTTGACGCGGCTCGAGGCCGTTCGGTGCGAGTTCCCCGAGCTGATCAAGGAGGTGCGCGGGCGAGGTCTGATGATTGGCATCGAGCTGCAAGACCTGTCCAACTCCCCTTCGAACAGCTTGCGTATGCTCTCGCAGCAAAAGTTCTTGAGCTACTTGGCTGCGGCCTATCTGCTGCGCGTGCACCGCATCCGCTTAGCACCAACATTAAGCCAGGCGTTCACGCTTCGCATCGCCCCGTCCGCCTATGTTGGGGAGGGCGAAATCGATCAATTTTTGGTTGCGCTGTCTCAGTTCTGCGCGGCGCTCCGTGCACGCGATATTACGCATCTGACATCATTTCAAGTAGGACTGCCCGCCGGTCCGATCGTGGTGGGTTCGCCCGCCGCTGTGGCGACCGCGCCACAGCGCGAGCTTGCGGAGACGGACCGTCGTGTTGCTTTCATTGGACACCTCATTTTTCCCGAGCATGCAGCACTCTGGGATCCGGCTCTGACGCGATTGCCGCCATCTGCGCTGGAAGCCTACATGGCTAAACCGTCGCGTGCCCTCGGGCCGACCATCTTCGAACAATTCCACGTCCACTCCCCGACCGGCGAGCGGGTTCACTTTACCTATGTAGGGTTGGACTTGACCCCGACCCAGATCATGGCAGCATTGGCGGCGCGGGATGCCGACTGGATCAAAAGGAAGGTTGAAGAGGCAATCGAGCTCGCGCGCGATGCGGGATGTCGGCTAGTGGGCCTGGGGGCATATACTTCCATCGTCACCGGCAACGGCCTCCGTGTGAAGGCCGACGCCATCGAATTGACTACCGGCAATGCGCTCACGGTCGGCATGGGTGTGAAGGCCTTGAGTCGCGAAGCCGCGGCAATCGGCCTCTCTGTATCACAGGCATGTTTGGGTATCGTTGGTGCGACCGGCAATATCGGTGCAGCCTGCGCAGTGCTGATGGCCCCGCACGTCGGAGCGCTACAGCTCGTGGTCCGGGATCTGAACAGCATCCGAGCGAGCCGGCTCGTCGCGGAAATCCGCGCTGCAGCTCCCGGTGTTGACGTGAGCGTTACCACGGAGCTGAATGCATTGCGCGGATGCGGGTTAATCATGTCCGCATCGAATTCGCCGGAGCCCCTTATCTTCCCGCATCACTTGGGGTCGGGGCCGGTGGTAATCTGCGACCTATCCCTACCGGCTGATATTGCACCGGAAGTGAGACAAGCTCGGGCCGACGTGCGGGTACTTCGCGGCGGTGTTGTTCGCCTCCCGTGCGACCGCGCTGCGAGGATCGCTGGACTTCCCTTGAACAGCGGCCATGTATTCGCGTGCATTGCCGAAACGTTGCTGCTTGGGCTTGAAAACACCATGGACGCTGGCACCCGCGGCCTCGTGACGCCGGCTGGCGTCGAACACATGCTTCGGCTGGCCGACAAGCATGGGTTCGAGCTGGCTGACTCACTTGATAATCTCTGGTATTGATCCTCTTTCGAAAGTTGTGGCACTGTGATAGCGAGTCCGACGGTGATGCCCCAGTTTAGACGCCGCGCGCTCGATCCAGTCGGGGCGCGCCTAATGCTGGAGAAACTCGGACCCGTTTTTATCAAGATCGGTCAATTTCTGGCTCTCCGTCCCGATTTGATTCCTCAGGAGTACTGCAATGAGTTCTTGAAACTGGCTGACGATGTAGCTCATGAACCATGGCCGCTGTCGCGCCAGGTGATTTTCGAGGACTTGGGCCAGTTACCTGAGGAGGCCTTTGATTGGATCGATACCACCCCGCTCGCTGCCGGGTCGCTGGCACAAGTTTACCGGGCACGCACGCACGATGGTGACGAGGTGGTAATCAAAGTCCAACGCTCGGGTGTCCTCGCAGCAGTTGAGCGCGACTTGCGCAGACTTCGCCGTGCCAGCCATCTGATCAGTTGGAGTGGCATTTTTGGAACCGTTTCAATCCCGGAAGTTCTCGGCGAGCTTGAGAGGTGGTTGAAGCGAGAGCTTGATCTTGTTCAAGAACTCCGCGGCCTGACTCGGATGTGGCGTTTGGCGCAAGACTCCCCCCGAATGTACGCCCCACGCCCGTATCCTACATTGTCAGGCCGACGAGTGCTCACCGCGGAATTTCTCGACGGGATCTCCTTGAGCCGGATCTTACGGGCGGGCCGCGATGGTGGAATCGATGATAAGGCGAGGCTAGACTATGAACCGACAGTGCTGTCGACAAATCTGATTCATTCAATTCTCACGCAGATTTTTCGCTACCGATTCTTTCACGCCGACACGCATCCTGGCAACCTCATCGTATTACCCAACAATCGAATCGGTTATGTTGATTTCGGCTTAACGGACATTTTAGACGAGGCGGTACGCTCGAATCAGGCAGAATACTTTCGGGCCCTGTATAGTGGTGACGTTAACCGCATTCACCGTGCCCTGACCAATACTTTGATCGCCACAGAGTGTGCCGACCCGGATGGGCTCCGCGCGAATCTGCGAGAAGCGAC
>JAQGHS010000823.1 GCA_028291605.1 Planctomycetaceae bacterium
GGCC
This sequence comes from Planctomycetaceae bacterium, assembly GCA_028291605.1. Classification (GTDB taxonomy): domain Bacteria; phylum Planctomycetota; class Planctomycetia; order Planctomycetales; family Planctomycetaceae; genus JAKFVC01. The sequence goes on from JAQGHS010000823.1 coordinate 5, forward strand.
ACCGTCATGCTGCCCGTACTGTTATTGTTGTTCGGGCCGCTGCCGTTGTAGTTCCAGCCGCCGTCCGTACTTTGTTGAGAGGTCCAATAGTCGCGAATCAACTCCCAGACCGCTCGATCAACCGCGATATTGGCGTATTGAGCTTCACGCAATCCCAAGACTGCGAACTGGGCATTGCTCCGATCGACTCCACCGACTCGGCCTCCGTCGGTGAAGTTGTAGGACCATCCCCCCGCACCGTCGCCATTCTTTTTTTGCTGTCCGGCCAGTTTTGTTGCCAAACCCAGAATTCGGGTGGCATCCCGATTTCCATCTTTGGCCGCGGCCAATGCCATGATCTTCAGAGAAACCTCATAGGTCATGCTCGGTTCTTTCGGACCACGCAAATACGTCAATGCACGCTGTACTGGCTCATCTTCAAGGGTCATACCGCAATTGATGAGCGTCAACAGGGCTAAGCTGGTCTTGCCGACTGCATATTCAGCATCGGTCCACGCTCCATTTTGTCCCTGTTGATGAAGCAGGAACTCCTGGCCTTTTTCGATGGAGCGCTTGACGATTTTCTCGGTCAAGAGTTTTTCTGGTGCCTGGGCGTGCAATGGAGCCACCGCAGCAAGCATCAAACAGAATGTACCGAGGATGTACTGGAACTTGTATTGAAAGCAGTTCATAGTTTCGGCACTCCCAACCGAATCAACCCGGGGAGGGCAGGGCGGACGCACTCCAATGGTGGCTGCAGAAATCGAGCAAGCCACTCCCTGTGACGAAGATTTGATCCCCGCGTGCCGGGGCTCCGTCAATCCATTCTAGCAATTGTAACGGATCGTCCAGAAGATCGAACAAGAGGACCCGAAATGCGATGCCCCGGGAGAATTCGACTCGAGGCTAATGGAATATGCGTTCCGCGCGTGCTGCAACGGTTAAGAAGAGCTTTTTGCCACAAAATGACGCAGATTGAACACGGAAAGTAGGATGAGCACTCTTGCCCGTCTCCCAGTTCGATCCCCATACAGACGGGCAGGAGTGCCCGTCCTACGGCGTGACTAAAACTCCTAAATCCATGTCGTGACGACTTCAAGTCACGATCACGTCGGCGGCGGAAGAACTACGGGTTGGGCAGGTGCCACAGCGGCCGGGGCAGGGACTCCACTCGTGCCCGGTTGAACGGCCTTCACAATCACCGGCCAGTAGACGTACAGGCCGAAGCCAATCCCGATCAGAACTCCCAGATACAGCACCAGCGAGATCAATCCCTTAACACCATCAAAGAAACCTTGAAACCATTTGACCCATGGCCGCCAGCGTTGAGCTCGATCAATCTGTTCATACAATTTATCGAATTCTTGCGTCTTCTTCGCCGCGCTTGCCTGGACAATCTTGGCCTTCAGAATCTGCTCAAATTCAGCGTAGCTCGCCAGTGGACGATAATCCGTGCTGTTGGCCGGGCACCCTTTGACTTTGGCGTCCAAGGTTCCCGCTTTCAGCAGTTGTCGAATCTGGTGCGTTGTGAACTTCGCCTTCTTCGGTGGCCCATTCGGCTGCGTCTGAATCACGTGCCACACCGCTTCGTCCTGAGTCTGCGCCGCCGCGGCGCTGGCCACGGGAGCCTTAGGGGCCGTTGAACTGGCCGGCCGGGGAACAGAAGCCGCCCCACCCACCGAGCTGCCCGCCAGAACCGTCGCCGAAGGTGCTGCCACGGCGACACCTGTGCTGGCGATGAATGACAAGACGGTATTCGCCCGACCGAGAGATTGCAGATCGCGAATCAGCTCTTCATAAGTCTGGTAACGCGACTTCGGATCCCTGGCGATCATCTTATCGATGATCAAATCGAGTCGCTCGGGGATGTCTTTATTCAGAGAACGAGCCCGCGTGAAGGTGCCTTTGGTCTTGGCGAGAATCAATTCCATCGCCGAGGTTCCCTTGAAGGGCAATTCCCCGGTGAGGAAGTAATAAAACGTGCACCCCAGAGCATAAATGTCACTGCGATGATCCACGTGCTTGGCATCGGCAGCCTGCTCCGGCGGCATGTAATAGGGGGTCCCCAGGCCGGTGCCACTCTGGGTCATCGACATATCTTCGTCGGTGGCCTTGGCCAGCCCCATATCGGACAGCTTCACCACACCCTTCTCGGTGATCAGCATGTTGTCGGGTTTGATGTCCCGATGAATCAAACTCATTTCATTGGCGTACTTCAGGGCGTCAGCGATGATCAGTGTAACGTGCAGCGCGTCGCCCACTTCCAGCTTCTGCTGGTTGTTCATCCAGTCCTGCAAGCTGCGGCCTCGTTCATGGCCTTTAACCAGCTCCATCGCCAGGTACAGCAGCCCTTGTTCTTCCCCCACCGCGTAACCTTGAACGATATTCGGATGGTTCAGCTTGGCCATCGTCTGGGCTTCGCGCTTGAAGCGTTTGACAAAATTCTCCTGCTTGGAGAACTGCTTATTCATGACCTTCAAGGCCACCTGCCGGTCCAGGCTGACTTGGTGGGCGAGAAAGACTTCGCCCATGCCTCCCTGTCCCAGTTTCTTCATCAGACGATAGTCACCCAGCTGAGTGGCTTTCTTCTCACCACCGGCCGGCTTGGGGGCCGCTGCCGGAGGAGCGGGCGCTTTCGGGGACACACCCGCTGTCCCAATGGACGTCGCATCCATATTGAGAGGCGCGGTCTTGTGCGGCGAGAAGTCTTCCCCAGTTGAATTACTTGCAGGTGGGGGAGTCGCGGCATCTGGCACCAACGAGGCATCCAGATTTTGAGCCGTCGATTGCTTGGGCTGGGGAGCACTCATTCGAGTCACCCTTTCCGTAAGAATGAAATACGAATCAACAACGAGGAAGACCGTCGTTCTGACGCCACTGAATCAACAAAAATAAGAAGAAGTCCGTCAGTATCGACGTGGAAATCGCTCATGTTTGACCAGCGATCGCTGATCATGTTCTCCTCATGGTGCCATCCGCACGAGCAAGAAGGAGAAAGAAAAGTCGCCTATTTAAGAATTTACGCCTGATTATGAGCGGTTCTGCAGATGGAGGCAAATAAATCTGCGCCGCGAGGCGGATTTTCCCGTCGAATCGCGGTGTTCGCTACAATCGGCAGCGTTGGAATGGCAGAAATCAGAGGTCCAACGCGTTAGAAAATGTGAATGGTGCTTATAGGACGGATGGGACCAATAGGACTTATGATTTTGATCCCATAAGTCCCATCCGTCCCATTGGTCTCATAAGTCCCATCACGTTGCCGGATCGACTGTCTCTTCAACAGCTACATCGACGGCACCTGCGGAATACGTTCGACCAAGCCGTCAACTTCGGCCAGGTAAGCCAGCAGCCGATCGCGCTCATTGGTCAGGTGGCGGACTCGCAACAGCGATCTGACGCGCGTCGTCAGTTCCAGCTTGTTAACGGGTTTCGATAAGAAGTCGTCCGCACCGGCATTGACCGCCTTCTCGATGTCGCCTGATTCATTCAACGCGGTGACCATGATGATCGGAATGTCGCAAGTGGCATCCGATTTCTTCAGCCGCTCACAGACTTCGTAACCGCTCATCCGCGGCATCATGATATCGAGAAGAATCAGATCTGGCTGTTCGCGTTCGACCTGTTTGAGCGTCGCCTCGCCATCACTGGAAAAGTCGATCAAATAGCCTTCGCCGGCCAGATAAGCTTCCAGTAATTCGCAGTTTTGCTGATTATCGTCCGCAATCAGAATGCGCGACGGTCCCGTCGTATAATCGAGACGCATGATGGATCCCCAACGGCCAACGCGTGAGTCATTTTCGCGCCGGATTGGCATGCCACCGGTGACCAGACACGGTCCGTAAGCACGGCGCACAGTTGTCTGTGCGGCCCAACCCGTTGCTCAAACTTCAATTGTCCCACGACGTGCGGTCGTTACCCAAATTGTGGTGTTAGTAATGTCGAGAGCATACACAATTTCTCTGAAAAGCCCCAATAGGTTCCCAGCCTGAAGGACCGCCCAAAGAATCCGAATTCGCAAAAGTCTATCAGAAAGTTCGAAATTTGAATACCCCAAACCCCCATAGCTCACTCTATCCGCCATTCTAACAAGAGGTTACGGCGAGGTTCGGATATTTCGATACCAAGATTTTAGGAATTTTAGCCACGGATGAAACACGGATTGGGTCATCGTTTCTTTAGCATCCTTGGACGATGTCATGTTATTTAAACGATCAATTGGAGAATACGAGAGAGCCCGCATTTCCCTGTCTTAATCCGTGTTTCATCCGTGTTAATCCGTGGCTAAAACTCTTCGTAATTCCCGGTCATCAAGCTCCCGATGGCTCTCTCTTGGATCACTTCGACGCGGGATATTGACTACCCACAGTCGGCTTACCGCCAGTCCGCAACATCGACTCGGCCAGGTTGACCACCCACGGCTCCATACCGGTTTCTCTCATCTGGGCCACGGTTAAGTCAATGTCGTACTCCACACGGCGAAAGTGGACTTGCCGGTTTTCGATCACGGCATAAGCACACCGCGCGTCGCCATCGCGGGGCTGTCCTACGCTCCCGGGGTTGATCACTCGAATGCCATCCACATTCAGCTCGAATGGAATGTGCGTGTGCCCCACACAGACAATATCAGCATCCACGGAGTGCAGCACCTCGCGCCAGGCACCGACTTCATTCGGCAGATATTCATCGAGCGGATCGCGCGGCGTGGCATGCACCAGCAGGAAATTCAGATTGTCGAGGCAGAAGGACTGGGTGACCGGCAGACGCGAGAGATATTTCAACTGCGACTTGTCGAGCAACTGCCGCTGCAGGGGCCGCGTGACGGCCGCCAGACCTTTCAGCCCGCTCCCTCCGCGTGCCTCGACGCTTTGAACTACCGCGTGATCGTGATTGCCACGAATGGCGAAAGTGGCGTGACGGCGAACCCAGTCGACGCACGGGCCAGGGTCCGTGCCGTAATCCACGATGTCCCCGAGCACCAGGCAGGCATCAAAAGTTTCATTGATCGCCTGCAGCGCGGGCCAATTCGCGTGGATGTCGGCAACGAGCAAGATTTTCATCGGTAATCCAGACTGTGGGCAGGTTTGGATGGGGTAAGCATCTCAATCGTTGGTAAAAACTACGGATCTAATGTCTAGATAACGGCCGGATTCCAGAATGCCGACCACTGGGAGGCCTCGCTTCGATACAGGGCTCGCAGATGACAAATCGCG
>JAQGHS010000852.1 GCA_028291605.1 Planctomycetaceae bacterium
TCCAAAGGACGGTACGCGGACTCTACTTCAAGGAGACAAACACGCGACTTCCTGAGAAAGATGAGATCCGTGTCTGGTGCGATGAAACGTCCGACGCCGAAGACAGGCAGAACCGGGAAGATTTGAAGAACTGGTTTCTGGGTCCACTGATGACTGTCGAGCCGAAAGTAATCGGGCAGGATATGTTCTCGTACCGGCACATCATCAACGAAGACCACGCATCCGCTTGGGTGCTTGGTTTCTACGGTCGTATTAACTTCTTAGCGTTAACCTTCCCCTCCACCGGAGAGTGACGTTTGCTATGATCTGCTCACTCTTTCAATGCAGATTGAGCCTACCCCAGGCGTTCGTAAGAACGCAAGGGGTTTGATTTGTTCTGAATGAACCAACTTCGACGCCTATATTGGGATTTGGAAGCGATTGCGTACGGATAAGGGCAAAGTAGTCAATGACCAACGCAAAGCCACGCATCTTCATCGCGTCGTCTGTGGAAGGACTTCGGTTCGCTTACGCAATTCAACAGAATCTACAGCATGTGGCTGATTGTAGGGTTTGGAGCCAAGGCGTTTTCGTGCCCTCGTCATACCCTTTAGAGTCGTTGGAGGACGAGTTCAAGAATTCCGACTTTGGGATCTTCGTCTTCTCGCCAGACGATACCGTCCGGATTCGTGAGAAACGCAAAAAAACTGTTCGCGACAACATCCTGATTGAGCTAGGAATTTCCATCGGCCAATTAGGTCGGCGTCGAAGTTTCATTGTCGCTCCAAGGAACGTCAAAGAGTTGCATATTCCCACAGACCTTCTGGGAATCAATCCGGTGACGTTCGAGTTGAATGCAGAGCATGACAATCTTCAAGCCGCACTGGGACCGGGTTGCACTGAGATTGGCAACGCCATTCTGAAGTTGTCTTTTCGCACCAAACACGTACAGGTCGAGCCAGTCGATGACGCCCCTCCAACGACTCCCCGTGTTTTCAAGATTCCTGGTCGCGAGAAGGTACGAATAGCTTCACCAAATGCGATCCACATCAAGAAGCCAGATCCAATTACAAGGAACCATCCACCCACTTCTGACGAAATACCGCCAGCGGCACGTGTACTTCTTCTGGCGGCTACGAGCGGCGGAACGAAAGACATTGCCCTAAAGCAAGGCTCGGACGATGGCAAGTTAGAGATTCATATCGGCACGAGGGTGATTGAAGCCAACGATGACGAGTCAAAAACCAAGTGGTACGACGGACTGCGAGCGTTGCAAGCTTTTAGTTTGATCCGAGAACGCGGCGTCAATAAGTATGAGGTGCGAGAGGATGGATACGTTGCCGCTGATGAACTGCGTTTCGAGGATTTCGAGCATGTTGACGAGCTTTCCAAGCTAACCCATGCAGCTCGGAAGCTCTTATCAGCGACGCAGGCAGATCCCACTGCCCAGGTTCGACTGATCGACGAACTAAAGGGGACAGACATTCTCGTCAATAAAACAAGTGTGTGCCCGGACGGATTAGGCGGTCGGACCGCGTACAAGAATGGGGTTTTTGAACTAGAACGCATGTCGCTGATCCAACGGGCTTCGGCGAGCGGAGGGTCAGTCTCGTACACGCTTACGGATGTTGTAGCTTTGGTTCTTCACAGTCGAGCCGTACATTCACTTCGGGGCAGGACATCACGTGCCGCACATGAATAACTTCGATGCGACAAACATCTACGAACCGGATGATGAAGCGGCCACAACTGCCGAATTCCGTCAGACAATCGGCCGTTATCGGGTTGAATCGGTCCTGGGACAGGGCGGATTCGGCGTCGTCTATCTCGCTCATGACCTGCAATTGGAGCGTCGCGTTGCGATCAAGGTGCCCCATGATCGCGTCCTGCAGCTGGCGCATGGCCCCGCGGCCTACCTCAACGAAGCGCGGACTCTGGCGAGTCTGGATCATCCGAATATTGTGCCGGTCCACGATGTCGGGGTCACTGAGGATTGTCCGTTTTTTATCGTTTCGAAATACATAGAAGGTCAGTCTCTGGCGCAAGTCATGCGCAGTCAAATGTTGTCCTACGACGCATCTGCGAATCTAATTGCCGTCATTGCCGACGCGCTCCATTACGCCCATCGTCGAGGGTTGGTACATCGGGATATCAAGCCGGGAAACATTCTGATCGACAAGCGCGAAGTCCCCTTCGTCGTTGATTTTGGCCTGGCATTGAAGGAAAGCGACATCGGCCGCGGCCCGCGCTTTGCTGGTACACCCGCTTACATGTCTCCCGAGCAGGCGCGCGGTGAGAGCCATCGAGTTGATGGCCGTAGCGACCTCTTCAGTGTGGGGGTGGTACTTTACGAGATGCTGGTTGGGCGCCGGCCATTCACCGCCGACACTTCCGTCGAATTGCTTGAACAAATCACATCATTCGAGGCTCGTCCGCCACGCCAGCACAACGACGCCATACCCAAGGAATTGGATCGAATCTGTTTGAAGCTCCTTTCTAAACGGGCGTCTGAGCGGTATTCCACGGCTTTGGACCTGGCCGAGGACCTGCGCCATTATCTAGCTCAGCGGTCATCGGCGGCATCACTCTCCGAAAATGCGCCGGTCAGCGGCGCTGCGCTTCCCACAACTGCGACGGTGAATTCGTCATCGAAGATGGCACAGATTTCAGCTGGTGTGCCTTTACGGGTCGTCCCGAAGGGGCTGCGGTCATTTGACGCGCACGACGCGGATTTCTTTCTAGAGTTGCTTCCCGGACCACGCGATCGCGACGGTCTGCCCGACAGCCTGCGTTTCTGGAAGACTCGAATCGAAGAAATCGACCCGCAGCAGACTTTTACTGTGGGCTTGATCTGTGGCCCTTCAGGGTGCGGGAAATCGTCATTCATGAAGGCGGCGCTGCTGCCCCGTCTGAGCAAAGAGATTGTGACGATCTACCTGGAAGCGACTGCGGCCGAAACCGAGGCGCGTCTATTGAACGGCTTACGACGACATCTGCCAGCCCTGTCGACTCAGTGGGGCCTGAAGGAATCGTTAGCTGCTGTCAGGCGCGGTCAGGTGCTCGCGGGTGACCGGAAGGTCTTGATCATTCTCGACCAGTTCGAGCAATGGCTGCATTCTCACCCGAACCAGCAAGATGTGGAACTGGTCCAGGCGTTGCGGCAATGTGACGGCGGTCATCTGCAATGCATCGTCATGGTCCGGGACGATTTCTGGATGGCCGTCATTCGCTTCATGCGGCAGTTGGAGGTTCGTCTCGTGGAGGGGCAGAACTCTGCCGCAATTGATCTTTTTCCAATTGCTCATGCGCAGCGCGTACTGACCGCGTTTGGCCGCGCATTCGGCACCCTGCCAGAATCGCCAACAGCCTTAACGCATGAGCAACGCAAGTTCATCGAGCGGGTCGTCCACGATCTTGCTGAAGATGGAAAGGTCATCTGCGTGCGCCTGGCATTATTTGCCGAAATGATGAAGGGCAAACCGTGGACCCCCGACGTGCTGACTAAAGCTGGTGGTGCTGAGGGCATCGGCGTTACGTTTCTGGAAGAGACATTCGGACCATCCGCGTCGCCCGAACACCGCTATCACCAGCGGGCCGCCAGAGCGGTGTTGCAGGCGCTGCTGCCCGAATCTGGAACGCAAATCAAAGGTCATTTGCAGTCCCACCAGTACTTGTTGCAGGCCGCAGGGTACGACAGGCGTTCCGGTGATTTTGATGCCCTGATCATGATTCTGGATGCCGAGATTCGGCTCATCACTCCGACTGATCTGGAAGGAAAAGCGAATGCCGAACAACGCCCTGAGCAGTCCGGCGGCGGCGAAAAATACTATCAACTGACTCATGATTACCTCGTCCCCGCTCTTCGAGACTGGCTGACTCGCAAGCAGAAGGAGACGGCTCGCGGACGTGCTGAGCTGTTGCTGGCGGATCGCGCATCCATCTGGAAGGCACGGCCGGAGAATCGACAATTGCCGTCATTCTGGCAGTGGCTAAACATTCAACGCTTGACTCAGCGGAAAAATTGGTCAGTGACTGAACGGCAGATGATGGTGCAGGCCAAGTTCGTGCATCTGTCGAGATTGCTGGCCGTGTGTAGCATCGTACTACTGTTGGGGCTGGCGGGCCGTGAAACTTATGGGCGGTTGGTGGCTCGCACGCTCCGGGGACGAGTCCTTGATGCCACCACTGCGGAGGTCCCGGCCATCGTTGACGAGATGATTGCCTACCGTAAATGGGTGAATCCCGAACTGAATAAGGCGTACCGTCAGGCAGAGATCGATCAGAATGACCGGCATCAATTGCACGCGAGCATCGCATTATTGCCGGTCGACGCTACTCAATCAGAATACCTCATCAGTCGTTTGCTGAAAGGCAATCCGCAGGACGTCGCAGTCATTCGGCAATCGTTGCACGCAGCCCACCTCAATGTGGCGGACCGCCTATGGGCACATGTGGAGAAACGCCAGAACCCTCAGGGTGAACGTTTCCGGGCCGCTTGTGCCCTCGTCACTTATGCTCCGGAGGATGCCCGCTGGAAGTCGATCAGCAGCGACATGGCGTCATTGTTAGTCGCTCAGAAGACCTTCGAAATCGGTCAATGGGTGGAACTGTTTCACGGAGTTGGACGATGGTTGCTGCCGCCGATGGTGGATTTTCTCATTGATGAGAACCGTACTGTGAAAGATCGCGGCCTGATCGCCACGATTTATGGAGCCTATGCCCCAGCCGTTCCCAAGGCGTATCGCCCGCTGAAACAAATCCTGGAAGAACGCAATCCATCGACGGCCACCCTGAATGAAAAAACCGTCCTAGCGAAGAAGCAGGCCAGCGTCGGTGTTGCACTGCTGGCACTCGGGCAAAGCGAACAATTCTGGCCGCTGCTCAAGCATCAACCGGATCCCACGATGCGGACGTTTCTGATCGATCGACTGGCCCCGGGTGGCGCCAGCCCGAAGGTCCTGCTGGAACAATTCGGCCGCGAAACTGACGCGTCGATCAGGCGAGCAATCCTGCTCAGCCTGGGAGAAATGGGCCTCGATCGCTGGCCGCCTTCAGAACGTGAACTGAGCGTGCCGAGCCTGCTGAAGATCTATCGCGAAGACCCAGATCCGGGAATTCATGCGGCTTCACGATTTCTGCTACAGCAGTGCCAGGTGATCGAACCCCTGGTAAAGATTGACCGTGATCTGGCCACAGGAGCCATCGAGGGCGGACGTAGTTGGTATGTCAATCGCCAAGGACAGACGCTTGTCGTCTTTCCGCGGCCTGGGGAAGTCCTTGTCGGGCAGAAAAATGATGTCAACTACTACCCTCAACATAAACATCTGTTCGATCGCACGTTCGCGATCGGGGCACATGAGGTGACGGTCGCCCAGTTTCAACGATTTCGACCGGACCATGTTTATGTTGCGCGTCTCTCGTCGACTCCCGATTGCCCGATGAACAAAGTCACTTGGTTTGACGCAGCCGCGTATTGCAATTGGCTGAGTCTCCAGGAAAACATTCCTCCCGAACAATGGTGCTACGAACCTAATGCCTCCGGAGAATTTGCGCCCGGGATGAAGACAGCGCCTGATTTCTTACACCGTACTGGCTATCGCCTACCCACAGAATGGGAGTGGGATTATGCGTGTCGTGCGGGTGCCGAAACCGTATTCTTCTTCGCCGAACCTGAAGAAGCCTGCATCACCAAGTATGTCTGGTATGACGCGAATTCGAATTCCCGCATTTATCCCATCGGGTTGCTCAAGCCGAATGACTTCGGCCTGTTCGACGTCCACGGTAATATCTTCGAGTGGTCGGGGGATCTCATAGATCGTGTGGGCGAAGTGGATGCTCACGGAGTGAAACATGACCGGGAAGATTCGATCGCCATTGTAGCCGAAGCGAAGCGCGTGCTGCGTGGTGGGAGTTTTCTCCGCCAAACTGGCACGCTCCGCTGTACCAATCGTTATCCGTCGATTCCCGGCCTGGCTAATCAATTTAATCAGGAGTATGGCATACGCGTCGCACGCACGTTGAAGGCCGACTAAGACGCGAACCGTAGCGTCGACGTGCGGCTGCCCACCGACCTGCCGGGTGGGAGATATGTCGTAGACCACCGAAATGCAGAACCCAATCACGGGAATGCAGTCCCTTTTGATGTGATCAGCATCCATTCTGCAACGGGTTGAGGTTTCGCGGGCGACTACGGTTTGCCGAACGCCGTCTCATGCAGGTTGTCGATTCCCTGCCAGGCCGCCCAAGCCCTACGAAACACTTCGCAGACCCCTTTGGCCCCCGCGAGGTAGGCCTTGCGATATTCTTCTTGGGTGCCGTTGATGTCGAAGTTGTCAAATGGATCGGCCATGGTCTGCCCCCAACGATCGATGGTGAATGGCCCGCAACGACAGTATAACCATTAAAACGTCCCATGAAACAATATGTCCACATCTGACAATGTCACAGTACCGGGGATTGCCTCCGGCGTGGCAGCTCACAGATATTGATTTCCGAATGGTGTTGTTCGCTTTATGGATCAGCTCTGGGACGAGGTCGAACGATCATGGGACTGCTTCCTTCCACACTGGGAGAGCAACAACCGCGGCCGTGATCGCTCGATATGGCCTACAGATCGCGTTAGAGTATTCCAAGACATGGCCGCCGGTGGCTTTCGACCGGCTGTTAGGCGACTTGACCATAATCCATTAGACTGCCGCCATGAGAATCAAAGATCTGATCAAGGAGCTCGACCAAGCACGTGGCGAGCTCGGAGATTTCGTCGTCCCCGAACGACTGGCAGAGCTAGTTGAGACTATAATCGACGAGCAACGGATGATCTTTGACATGAGCGATCCCTCGGGTTCCGACGGCATTCAACCCGATGAGGAGAAGTGAATCTCGCTCCCGCCGCCCCGGTTGAATTACGACGTCCGTCGAAATTCACCTCGGAATGCCGGCCTGCGACAGGGATTCGCGTGGTGCCGCATGAACGACCGAGACGCCCGCACGTCACAACATCGGACGCGTAGTCACGGGATCACGGAGTACGAGGTCACTCTCGACCGCCGGTTCAGGAATCGAAGTTGCGAGATAGCCATGCCTACGTTTCGAAGCGGCAAGACGTGTGATACAAGGTGGATTGTCCATGAGCACCGACCGCCACACATGTCGTGAACTGACATTTTGGATAGTGGAAACAGGTCTGGTAAGATCCATCGAGCGCAGCGCTGGCAACGTATTGGTCACTCTGTCGAATTCTCCAGTCATCCTCAGAGGTCTCTCATGACCGCACTCTCAATCAAGAGCATTCTGATCGTCTCGCTCATCGGCATCGGCCTGCTGGTCGTGGGAGCTGTGTCGGGATACCAGTACGCCCAGTGGAGTACTGTGGCCGACTCCGACCATGGGGTAATACGAATGGCAGAACTCGAGCTGATGAGGATCTGGGGATGTTATATCGAAGCACTAGGGGGAGTTCCTAGCGGAGGAGATTTCGAATTCGAAGGGAAGAACCGAGTCAACGCAATATACCGCCAATGCGTCTTCAAATTCACGAAAGAAAGCGATGCCGATCTGCGTAAGAAACTGATGAATACAATAGCCCCGAAGGTCGTGCTCGGGGTTGATTCTGAATTGATCGACCAAGTCGAAGTCGAGTGGAATCGGTTTGCCAGCCTCCCGAACGGAAAAAATCAGGAATCTCGCCATTCGTTCTACTCGCCGCCGGGAATCACGGTTGAATTGGCACGAATTGGTGATAAGGGTTACATCTGGATCAGAAACTCGGCGCCACTGTGAATCAGCGTTGGACGTAGGGTTGGACGATGGATACCAACGCCACTGACGCAATCATGGCGCATTCGGGTGCAACCACGCGTGCCTCGCCAGGAACGACCGAAACGCCCGTACGTCGCAACGTCGGGCGTCTGAGTTCGAAGAAGGTCTAGCGTTACTTTCTCGCCAGGGAGAACCGTCCCTTGTCAGTCTTGGCGAACCGGGCTTCGGCCCCCTTGGTGTTGATCTCTCTGAGTATTGCAGCATACGGCGTCGCGTGCGGCGTCTGGCCGCCGGGACTGGTCCAATACCCCTTGGCCGACATCGCGTCGATCATCTCCTTCGTGGCCATCGGTTCGGCAGATTCACCCAGCACTTTCGCGGCGGCGTCCAGGGCGCTCATCTTCTCCGTTTGTTCGACTGCAGCCTTAACCTTCTTGGCCTTGGGCTTGTCGGTCGCTGGTGCAGCCTGGTTCCCGATCGCCCCTTGGGCGTCACTTTCGCGCTGGCAGACGACTCGGTACTCTTTCAGCTCCGCCGCGGTGAGTTGCTTGTTGAACGATCCGACCAATTCCTCGGTCGCTTCCCCGACCGGCTGGCCGTCCTCGGTTCGTTGCATCATCACCACAGGGTCGTCGCCGACCTTCTTCTGCTTGGCGTTGGTACAGAACCAAAGATCGCCGCCGAGGTCCTGGTAGAATCCGCCCTTCTTGAAGTTTACAGGTTGTTGGACTGTAGCCGGCTTGGTCTTGGTCGAAGTCTTCTTTGCCATGTTCGTGCTCCCGTTTTGAATCGTCGGCGGTGGTTGGCGAGCGACCTTCGTCCGCCGTCTCCATCGTCGATCGACTTGTAACGCGGGACACAGTTACCTCAGGTGCGGAACGACATCCAGCGCTGTTTTCGCAGGATTTCGAATGGTTTTTAGAGAAGTCAGATGCCGCAAAGTGCGTTAGAACGACGCTATCTCTTTGGCAGCCCCACCGGTCGGATACGGCCCAAGGGTCGATATTCGACGTGCAACTTCCTGTCGCGATCCCGATGATCGAAATTTAGATAGGAGAGATGACGAGTCGTTCCTGAATCAGAGCTCTGCAACTTCATTGTGGCCGACATCCGGACGTTTGGTCAAAACTTGCGAATTACCGCGACCGCCTTGCCGAGAATTTGGATGTCCTTAGAAGTGATTGGCTTCGACTTGCCACTCGCCATTAAACTAATCTGGTTTGCAGCCTTTTGGTAGACCCGTAGCATCGGCGAAGAGCCATCCACGAACGCGAGGACGATGTCACCATTCCGAGCACTCTTACTCCGCGTTAAGACCACGGTATCGCCATCAATCACGTGAACTTCCGCGAGGTCGCCTCCAGTCGCGGTGACGGCAAAATTGTCGCTGTCTTCAAACAGTTGAGCGAAGTCCAACTGCTCGCCGTTGTCCAAAATATCCAGCGGATTTGTACCTGTGAGGCGACCGGCACTTACCAGAGCCGACCGAGAGGCGGGGTGGTTCGCGAGCTGAATGGCGCGGGCCATGTGAGCCTCGCGAATGATCAGGCCCTTCTTTTCCAAGGCCTTCAAATGGCACATCACACCGTTCGGAGACTTGATGCCGAATTGGTTTCCAATCTCGCGAACGGTCGGCCCATAGCCTCGCACCAAGATTTTTTCTTTCAGGAATTCAAAAATCTCATCTTGTCGAGAGGTCAGGATTGGTTTTGGCTGCATTTTTCATTGATTCTATAAATGAGTTAGATAAAGGCCTGGTTGATTCCAACGGAGTGCGCCAACAATAGCGAAGGGGATATGTCTTCTCAATAGTTCCTCCATCCACCGTAGTCGCGTCTTTCCCGCTAGGCTTTCCTTGTTCCATCGACCCGTCCGGTCCCTTGATCGTCCAACGTTCTAATTGCAATCCTGTCGAGTATTGGGGTCTTACTTTTCGAATGATGAACGCGTGCTGCAGGCCCCCACTATCAATTTCGCCAAAAAGTGTGCGAAGGATGGCATGCGGTTTACTCGTGCCATCTGTCAGAGATTCGCCTCACCCCCGGGGGGCATGTAATTGTTACCGCCGCGACCGTGTAAACCGCGAACTCGGGAGCGAGTCATATTCGCAGAAAATGGCGATTCTGAACCGTGAGACAGGAACAGTCCCAAAGGCAGCCAAGCAGAATCAATCATCTCGGTTGTGCCAACCTGTAAACGGCCGATTTTCAACTTAGTGACCGAATACCCTACCTAAAACCTGAGAGATTCTGTGTATTACTGACGTGCGGTTTACACGTCGAACGTTACGGAGAATTCGATCCCCCCATCCGCGAGACGGCGAGTCGCAGTGCCCGGCTACTTTTCCATCTCTAACGAAACGGATTCGCGGGGCTGATCGTGGAATCAAGAATTCCATTAGCTCTCAGCGAGCAGGCAAACCAATAAAGGGCTGGCCGAGATGTCGCGCGTAATACGTTCTTCATCAATGACCGCGTTGATAATTCGCGTCACTTGGTATTGACCCGCACTACCGAGGATGAAGTCACCTAACTCAAATTCAGCCTCTTGAAGTTTTTTGATCACTTCCGAGATTCTCATCGGCACGGCTCCGGCAAAGTGGGTTGAGCGACAAACAGCCGGGGAGATGTAAACAGATTCTGTTCCGTTCCTGTTTGCTATGCATTTCCTTTACAAAAGTCGGATATTTGTCCCCATCGGGCGAGAGAAATGCCATTTCGTCTTGAGCAGTCAGCGACCAGAGTGACTGCCGATCGACCACTGAATTTCAACGGCAGATAATCTGATTTGTCTAAACTCGGCATCAGGAGCGGGCGTTTCAGTGAAAAATACTTTACCAGTCGATCAACACGATTTGCTTTTTGTTCCGCTCCGTTACAGGCATCTGAAATGCATTATATCGCAATTTTTCGCTGACGCTTTTTCGAAACAGAGGGGCCAATGAGTCAAACAGGGTTCGTGCTATTGGAGTTCATGGGTGGACCTTTCGACGGATTCAAACGGACATTGTCGAGGTCATCGCTGGCGGAGCTTCCTAACGCGATCGCCCTTCCGATGAACCGGAGGACTCGCAAGGTATTTTCGTTAGGGGGCGAAGATTCTACTGTGACAGCAATCTACAGGCTCACCAGCGAATATGATTGCTGGCAGTATCGTTTCTGTGTTGTGCGGTCAACGGGGCGATTACAAGCTAGGTCCAGCGACGCTCCAAAAGTAAATGCAACTCAATTCGGCGGTTCGCCGTATGAATAGCCGTTTGAGACACGAGTTGTCTTGGTTAGGATGCGGCCAATTAGGGAATCAACTGGTTCTATCGGAGCGCGCCAGGAAGGCCTTGCAATGACAGTCGAGGAGAAGGTCGAAGTTCTTCGGAGTATTTTTCGTCAGTTGTCGAATCATGGAATTGAAAGCTGGGGAGCCGTCAGGAACGGTTACCGGTGGAAGTGCGACACTCAGACAACCGCAAACAATCTCGCGGACATGATCGTGGCCGACTTGAAGCTTCTCCAACTGGATGTGAGTACCTTCCCGTTTCGGTTCGAGTCGGACGAGACTTCTACATTGATATTTGAACCGATTGCAGATTGAACCATGATGACGCATTTTTATTTGCCAGCCGCGAACCATGTGGCATAATTCCCCCGACTGGGTGTTAGGGTAGCCAGCGAAATCAGGCTTTGGTGTCGCTGGTTTTTAGAACACGCCAGCCGTGAGTGCAGATGCTGGCCAGCGTTCTGCTCGCGCGGCTGGTGTTTTTTTATCGGCGGCAGCTAGTGATCCCTCAGTCGAGCTCGATGGCTGATGAAACAAGCCTTGGCTAGGAGATGAATCCTCCAGCCTAATTCACCGACTGAAGTTCGTAGTCCTCGGGTGGCGAAACCGGTTCATCAACCGCTGCCTCCGATTCTTAACGTTGCCGACTTCCTTCCCGACCAGCCATGCGTGCATGAGATCGGATGGTAATGAAGCGCCAGCCCCTTCAATGTCTGGGCATCAGTCACTTTCGAATCAAGCCACATCTCGATCGCCGGCGCGGAGAAAGTTCGGCATGCGGTCCTGAACCTGCCCCATCATGTCTCACGCTTTCGTAGTAGAGATCGTGGAAGACTCTACCGGCCCGTCTGGTGAGTTCGAGGTCTCCTCAGAGTCCAGCGAAGGGCAGGAGTTCACCGGAACGCAGAGAGTGACAGAGCGGCGTCTTTTCGCGTTTGCGCCATTTGAAGGCCTATCAGCCAAAACGAGACAGCGCCCTCTCTTGAATGCCCTCGGGAACGCAGGTCCGAATCCTGTATCGGCACAAGGCCAAACCAGTCTTGCACGCCTGTCTACAGTCTGGCTGATCGACTTCAACTTCCGTCGTCGTACTCCACCGATCCACCTACACGAGCGGGCAACTATGTGCTGCTTACGGTGACTTCCTTCGGCCGGTTTTCCGCCGATCACTTAGGACCCTTCGAGAAGCTTCCTCGGTGGGTTCGGAGTCATTCTCTGTTACCTCGCCGGCCGATGTAGGTCGTTTCGACGGGGGTGCGGGCTTGGCGGACAACGCGGCGGGGTTGCGCCGAGAGTTCTGCCGTCGGTCATTAAGTTCTCGTTTTTCGATCAGATGTTGAAGATCGGAAGGAATTGGCAATCGATTAGGCATAGTTCTCCTTTCGATAGCGAGCTAAAGAACGGTCAAACAACAGTGAGTCTCATCGTATCTCGCAAAGGCTAGAGTGAATACGCAAGAGGGCTCGCTGCTCAGAAACTCTCTGCTGGTAACGCGGATGAGGGGATGCAATCGATCCCAACGTGGTCGTAGATAGATTGGCCAAAGCGGTCACTCTGAAGAGTATACCTCTCTTCGTCTGTACTGGGGAAATAATATGTCAGGGGCCGGGGGTCAGTAGTACAAGGATTGTTCAAAAGCGACGGCAGCCTGTCCAATCGAAGTCGTCTCGGATTGTTTATTGCATCGGGCAATCGCGGGTCGAAAGGACGCGGAGCCGGTTGGAGTCCGACTTGGAACAGCGGCGACGTGGCACGAGCTATATCAACTTGATCAGCCGCGGCCACATTCGGCGTATACGGTGCAATCCGCGGAATTAGCACGATGACAATCTCACTGCGCTGCCGCGAAACCACACGTCTTTGGAATAGTCGTCCAATACCCCAGATGTCACCGAGCAGAGGCACCTTATCTTGCGTATCTAAATCCGATTCTTTGATCAGACCGCCGATTACCATACCGCCACCGTCTTCCATCAGAACCGTGGTTTCCGCTTCCGTCGTGTTCGTTTCAGGCAGACCGAGCGCGCTGATCTTGCCTGTCGAGATCTCCGGTCGAACTACGAGCAGCACGCGATTGTCATTGCTGATTTGCGGAGTAACCCTGAGTACGACGCCAGTATTCAGAAAATTGACGTTTTGCAATGTACTGGTCTGGGTCGTGGTCGTCACAAAGTATCCGAGCTTGGCACCAATCTGAATTCTTGCCTCTTGGCCATTCGCTACAATGACTTTCGGATTGGCCAGAGTCTTCGAGTCAGTCGTCGTTTGCAGCGCCTCGACTACCAGGCTTAGTTTCTCTCCGGAGAGAGAAAAGATGGCAGCGGGCGACGCTAAAGGATTGGCAAAGCCCACTGTTCCGACAGTTACATCCTGTCCCGCAAGCTTTGTAATATACTTCCAATTGACACCGTGGCGCGTATCATTCGTCAGGTCGATCTGCAGAATATGGGCTTCAATCAAGACCTGCCTCGGCGGTTGATCGATTTGTTGAATATACTGCGTGATCCGGGCGATTGACGCCGGCAAATCTTCGACAACGACGAGTTCTTGCGTACGGCGATTGTCGGTCGGACTGGTTTGTGAGACAAACACCTGCCCGAGCGGTGACATCAATCCCTTTAATGTGAGCTCGACATCCGCGGCGGCAACGAAGTTCAGGGGAAAGACCTGGACGACTTTTCCTTGCACATCGGGATTGCCACTGGCATCGGCACCGATTTTCGAGACGAGCACAATGCCCCGCTGCTGAGTCCAAGTGCAGCCGGAAATCGCGACAATGGAGTTTAACGCGTCATTGAATGGCACATCGGTGAGCGTGACAGAGATATTGCCTGTGACATCATCAGCGGCAATAAGATTCAGTCCTTGCTGCTCGGCGAGAACGTTTAACACGGTTTGCACTGCGGCATTTCGTGTCACCAACGAGACTCTTCCGTTACGCATGGTCAGGTCAATATTGTCCGTGGGCTCAGAGCCCGCCAGGGGAATTTTTATTGGCCCCTCATTACCGTGTGCTCCAATTTGTGGAAGCTCCCCGGGAATCTGTACTGCTGGAGTTTCAGTCGGATGTGTATGCGGCCTTTCGCTGGGCTCCATATCGGGGAGGGTTAGAGGCAATGCTTCTTCATTGGGGCGCTCGAACATTGGCTCGTTGCTATCCGCACCGATAATTTCCCCGTCCTCAGTTTCGATAGCGCTAACCGGAGTTAGTCGTCGCGACAACGAAGTTTGTTCAGGTGTTGGCAATGGCAACCCCGAACTCGGCCCCTTTGCTTGATCTGTGTTCGTTACTCTTGGCGATCTCGACACTCGACTGGTATTCGAGAACGTCGCACTGTGCGAAACGTCATCTCGGGGCGGTAGGTCCAAGTGAGCCCAACCTGGAGATTTAATCGGCTGATTTCGAGCTGACGCGTTCCTTGCGCCGGCATTACGCCTAGGTGAGTCGTCCTTAGGCGATACCTCAAATTCAACGCGCAAGTCGTCCGTGGTGACGTCGTCTGATGTGTCCACTTTTGCAGCCACGGCAGGGTTGACCTTGCTGCTCGATGACCGCTTTTTCGAAGACTTGAAGAGAGAGTTCCCGCTTAATGCCCCGTCGACTGTCCCGGACTTTGACGGCAGAGGCCGCTTTAAATCGCGCGTCGCCGTATCGCCGCCTCGAGAAGAAATACAACCCTGGCAGACCACCAAGGCCATTATTGCGACCCATGCCCAATTTCGAATTCGAAGCTCGATTTCTTGCGATTCCGAGTTCATGCCGACCCCCATGGATGCCGCACCGATTCCCAAAGCGTTTTGATTGCTTCGCCACACCTTCGAGCGAGAGGCGCCCATCCGTTGCGCTTTTATCAGCATTTCCGCTACAGTCGGGACCGCGAAACTCTTATCGTCGTAGCAACCTGCACATCCCGCAAACTCGGTCGACGAATCCCGCCAGATGGCGTGGAAGGTGCCTCCCTTCCCTTTGATACTTGTGCCCGAACCCGCTCCGCATGTTTATGCACCCGAGGGACAGTCTGCGACTTTTGACCTCGTAGTTCCACTTCGTCAATCACTCGTGACAGCTGCCAAGTTTCATTAACACGTGATGTAAACGCGGCCGGCAATCTCTTTTAGCGAAAGGTTGCCGTAACTGGTGATGGACTAGTTACTTATGCCAGACCTGTAAGTTCAGCATGAAGCGGGTACTCGCTTTGCCTGCGAACCTCCTGATTCATTCGTCGGACACAGGAGGCGTCAATGTCACATCAGGTCAGTCGCGTGCGCCAGGTGGCTTTACGGCTAGCGCTCCTCTTGATACTCGGCCTCGCTTTGTCTTCGGCTACATTTGCCGGAGAGAAGGTCGTGATTCACCTCATCAATGGTCGCACCATAACTGGCGTCATCGATTCACACACGAATGATCGTGAGTTGTGGGTCCATTCAACAGACTTAGCGATCGCGGTGTATAGTTCTGTTCGCTGGACCGAAGTCGCCTCAGCGGATGTGGATCAGAAATCGTTAAGTCCGCAAGAAATTTATCATCTGGCCCAGCGATCCAACGTTCAGATTCCCGCAAAGACTTTCTTACTGCCGTCCCCCGCAAATTCATCGTCAGTACCGACGAAACTTGGGCCGCACGTCAATGATCTGGAAATTCTGCCCACTTTGGCGAACTGGGACGCAGACGCCGAGCCTGACGGTCTGGAAGTGCGACTTACGACCACTGCCAACAACCCGGCGGTCAGCGGTTTGGTCACTATACGACTCATGGGGCAACGCCTCGGGACAACGGAACGTCTGGAGTCGCGACGTCAACTCGGCTTTTATACCAATGGGGGAAGTGTCCGTGAGTATGCGCCGCGCCATGGATATTCTCGCTACGTCGAAATCAACCGCTGGACCGAACGCCTCCAAGCGCGGAACTGGGTCGACTCACGTTATGTCCTCCGTTTGCCGTTTCGTAATGTTCATCCGGAGCACGATTTAGATATCGCGGTAGATGGTCAGGTCGATGCTCACCTGAATGTTCAAGGGCAACGGGTCTACAATGCGTCGTCGCCGATCAGGCTCCGAACATACAGTCCGTTACGCGAAGAGTTGCAACTCTACCGCGGCACGCGCTCCTTCCCTGACGAGTTAGTCGGGCGTTAATCCACCGATCTGCGTCCGACTTACAGTGTCAGTTCGTGGTCTGTCGCCAGGTTCCTGGTGACGGCACCATCTTAAGGTCATAAAAACCTGGGGGGGGATTGCTGAAAAATGTCGAGCTGTAAGTGAGCGTCAGTGAATTGCTTGAGTCAAAGGTTCCGCCGACCATCAGCATTCCCATCGTGGTCGCCGCGGTGATTGAGCAGTTTCCTGAAATATAGATCAGTCCCCCCACCTGATTGACATAAACATCTGACACATCGCTGTCCGCGCTCCCTGAGCTCCAAGGGAAAGGAGTGCCGATCGGGTTAAAGTTGCCGTCTTTTTCGTCGAGCAAGCCTGGTGCAGGCTTGAAGATTAGATTGCCTTGGACCATCAAACTAGGGAAATTACTGACGGCAGCTTCAAAATTGACTTCGTTTTCGATTGAGGAACCCGCTCCGGGATTAATGAGCACGAGAGTGCCAACTACCCGGCACTTTTTGATTTTGATCACTTGGCCGCCGCAGTCGATGACATAAATACCCTGCGGATTGGTTACTCCGGTCCCAAACGGATTAATCGCTGGACTCAGAACGAGTTTGGTAATCTCGCGATTCGGTCCTGCTGCCGGAATGGCGGAAACACTAATAGCCGTTCCGTTGGCCACGAAGTAGCTGAATACGGTTGCCGGATTGGGCATCGTCCGGGCAACGACGCCGCTGGCTGGTACCCCGTCATAGTTTTGCAAACTGGTCACCAGACCGACGCCTTCAAGTTTTGCGTACACAGGGCCCGTGGCCAGGATTGAAGTGATCGCGGCGTTCGAGCAAATGGTCGAGTTCCGGGCCTCGACTGTGCTGGTTCCGAAATTGATGAGACCATTCGTCGTGAGCGAAGTCTGCAAGCAGGTGAACGGCTTAGCCTGGGCCACCAGTGTTGCCTCAACCATTTGGCTTTCGATTCCATTACTGACGCTGCCGGTCCCAGTGAGAACGACTGAATCGGTGGGAAAGCGATCCAGTGCTCCATTGGGATTCACCATTTTGAGAGTATAGGTGCCGTTTCCAATGGGCTTATTGGCATAAACGATGCCGTTGACGTCGTTCTTATGAGTAGTACGCCAGTTTGCATTGCTAGCGACCTCCTGAATGCCTAACTCCACCGCCGAGAGGGCGTACATGCGAGCCGCAGCGATGCGGGAATGCGAATCGACATTTCTCGTTTGAGCGCGGACCGCCAACAACCCACCCATCCCTAAGCACGCCACGATCAATGTCGCACCCAGGACGATTATATAGGTCACGCCTCTACGTGAGTGCGCGGCGGGCCGGTCTTGAGATAGGGAGTCCATGACACCTTGTTTTCAGGCAGACGCCTCTGATGTGGGTTTGGGGAATACGGGCTGATCTTTTGACGATGGTTCCTTCGGCCTTCGTGGTACGATTTCGGCTGCCTTATCGGGAACACTAAGGTTTGTCAGCCGCCCTTCGTTCTGATGATGATGCGCGTCAAGACCAGTTGATTGTTGAAGCTCACTGTGACGGTTGCCTTTTTTACTCCTGTCTCACTGCCCGAGACAGCTGCGATGTCATTTAAGCTGACCCATTGCACACTGACGCTTCTCTGCCACCCGATGAGATTCGTCAACGTCGTGCCGTCCTTATCTTTGGGTGGCGATTCACTGAAGCCGACGTAATCATCAACATCGTCATAAGTGACCCGCGAGTCCGAAGTTTCACCTGTTTCACGGCCCAACGTTGAGCTTGTCGCGCCAGGCTCCATGTAACTCTGTTGATGTAATTCAGCGACCAGGGCATCGGCGAGCCATGCCGCTTTACTACGATCCGCCATCCGCCGCTGACTCAGAATCGAAGAACTCACTGCGCGGGTCGCAGACACCATGAGCGTACCTACGAGTAAGCTCGAAATGACGGCCTCAAACAAGCTGAAGGCGCGGCGTCTTGGTTGGTGATATCGTCGATTGGAAAGGCGATTCATGGTCCAGTGACCTGTGGTTCGTTTAGTACCCGGATTGTGGTTGTGAGCCTACTAGCCGACGAAGTACCGACCCGGAGGGTACATCGGACATTCGTCAGGACATAATTGATAATCGGCGCGTTTTGGGAGTCGGTGGTCACAGTCCCATAAACATTCAGGCAAAGGCTCTTCGCCGCGTCTTCGGTCCATGTGCTTCCTGAGTTGGTGGTTTTAACCAAGTCGCGAAACGGTTGTCCGCCACCCCAAGTCTTCAGTTTGCCGCAAGGGGTATTTTTACGGAACGCGAGCACCAAGCACATTCCTTGCGACGGAGCCTGTATCGGAAGGTTGGAAAACGAAATTGTCTCAAAGCCGTAGGAGCTATCCGTGTCATTCTCTTTCAGTTTCTTCTCGTCGAGGACAATCCCTGTCGGCAAGCCATTTTGGGATGTTTGAATTTGCACCGCAATTTCACCGTCATCGTTACCATCAGGTCTAGCGCGGAACTCGACCTTGGTGACGGACCACCCCGTCACTGAAGAGGCGAACACCGGTAGGAAATATTGGCCAAACCACGAGGTGTCCGTAACGCTGGCATCCGATGCGCCCGTCGTCCCGTCAGAGCTGATCAACAGGGATTCCGCGGAGGTGTTTGTAGACGTGGTCACGACCGTATTAGCACGCTTGTCATATGCGAGCGCAAATTCTTGAACGTTGGTGGCAATCGTCGTGGTCGTACCATTGAAAGTCCGCAGCAAGGGATCGCCGGCAACGCCTGACCAAGAGTATGTCACCGATTCGTTCGAGGGTGCCACTCCATCGCGGTCGGGGATCGTAAAGGCAAGTTGCCTGGCGGCGCCTGTAGTTCGGACATCTGTCGCGATGGACGTCGCGAAGAGAAGTTCACTGGCCATCAAGTCCATAGCCCGCGAAGATGTTAAGGTCGCAGATGAAATACTGGTCCCGTCGGGGATGGACTTCGAGGCAATATTGATTGCTGCTCCCATACCGATGACGAGCATGGCCATAATGGGCAACGTCACAGACAATTCGACCAGCGTATAGCCGTGGCGCACGCTACGAGACTTCGCCGCAAGGGAATAACATCTCATTGGATAGTCGAACTCCCTGTTTGTGCATCGACCGTGACCGTCTTCGTCACAGTGCCCACGATGATCTGCACGCTGCCCCCCGAATCGGGATATCCAAAGCCGTTGAAGATCAGGACCGGATCCCCGCCAAAGTTGATTGTTCCGAAACGAGCCGTAGAGGCAACATCCGCCAAGCTAACAACGTACGCGATGTTGTTGCGGTCGGGATGCTCGACGCCGTTGAGAGTATAGGTTTTCGACGCACTTGTAATGACCAAGGACTTTGGTGCCGAGGATGCACGAGCCACTTGCCGCACGGTCTCAATATCGTTCACCATCTGTCGGGCCAGAGCAGTGGCCTGCCGTTGCCCTAAACCTGCGCTGAATCGAGGAATGGCAATTCCGGCGACGATTCCGACGATTAAGACTACGATCAGCAATTCGGCGAGCGTAAATCCCCGACGACTGATTTTTGGATACTTTAAAAGTCCCGTCCGCATACTCGATCGTTGGAAGGTTGGCATGGCAATTAAGGCACCGTTATTTCAATCGGGCCTGAGACATTTCCGCTTTCGACGGAGAAGTCTTCGCCGCGGAGGTCTTCGCGAACCCGGCAACGGCGCGGGCAATCGTATCGGCTTCCTTCGCTGGTAGTTGTCCGGGGACATAGTTCGGATGATTTTGCAATGCGTGCCATTCTGTGGACGCTTCCTCTCCGGCCTGCGTAATCGCAGGCAGGGCTTGCATGAATGCGGTCACCACCTGGCGATCCCATTGGGTTCCAGCCCCCTCGTTAAGGATTGCCTCGGCTTTTTGAGTTGTCATCGCCGACCTATACGGCCGGGCGCTTGTCATCGCGTCGTAAGAATCCGCAACGGCGAGGATCCTCGCAAACAGTGGAATCTCATCGTTCGACAGTCCCAAAGGATATCCATTGCCGTTTAACGATTCATGATGGTGTAACACCCCGGGTAGTACTTGCCTCAACTGAGGTAAATGGCGGAGGATGGAATGGCCAATCGTGGGGTGCTGTCGAATCACCGCGAATTCTTCATCGGTCAACTTACCTGGCTTCAAAAGAATATGATCCGGAATACCGATCTTGCCGAGGTCGTGCAATAGGCCGGACATGTATAGCCTCTCGCATTCGCTTTGATCGAGGCCCAAATGCTCGCCAATGCTTTTGGCAATGAAGGCCACACGATCGCTGTGTCCGCAGGTGTAAGAATCCTTCGCGTCAATCGCATTAATAAGCGCCCGAACGACCCCGATCAACAGCACCTCACGCTCTCTGAAGAGCTCAGAATTGCGATAGTGGGCCGCCAGTGTCCCCGCCGCAGAAGTCATCAGACTGGCATCACCGGTACCGAACTCACCGTCGTTAATTGCACTGGGAAGTGAGCATGCTAATTCATCGGTACCGGTGCCAGACTGGATTCGATTGAGCGCCAGCATCCAGCCATAACATGTACCGCGATGAATTACGGGGACCTGTATGTACGAGTTGATCCCAGGGAAGGAATTAAAACGGATATTCAGGCTCATCCGATTCTGCACGACGGGACGATTGAGTGGAACGTCCCGACGCACGTTCTCAATCAACTCGGCGCACTGCGAATCGCTGAGACTGCGCGCCCCAATCCAGGCCACTGGCTTACCGACGTGATACTCCCCTTCGATTGGCGACTCGACAGAGTCAGTGCCAATAAATATCAGGCTCTCGGCGCGGACCAGTGAGCACAACTCTTCGAGAATTCGTTCGGCCAGATCGGCCAATGGATTGCTCACGTCACGTAAGTCAGTGAGTTCACCTAGTCTGCGCAAGTAGCTCAGCTCCTCAAAATCGTAACTGATCTGCTCAAGATGGGGGCCCAGTCCAGTTCTGAGCTCATCCGCTTCACGCCGGAGCACGTCCTTTTCCCGAGACAGATACAGGATAGATGTGATTAACTGCGACGGCGAGAGTTCTACCGTGCCCCAGGCGAGTCCCCGCACCGACACAGGCATGTTGGCGTTTGTGAGCAACGACAAGGGGGTTCCGATCACGTAGATGCCGGGGTGCAGCTCCTCTACAAACGGCTTTTCGATGGCATCCGGAAAACGCGGTAACGTGTCGAGG
>JAQGHS010000858.1 GCA_028291605.1 Planctomycetaceae bacterium
ATTAGAAGGCATCGCGGATACTGTTTCCCCGCGCTGCCGAGTCCTCGCCCCGGAGTTCTGGCAACCTCAAGCCCGCTGGGTCGGCCGGCTAGGGCTGCATTATTTGCAGGCTGGACAGGCAATTACCTGCTGGGACCTGCAACCACTATACGTCCGCAAGAGTGCCGCCGAAGAAAAGTGGGACGCGACGCATCCGGCAGTCGGACCTTGAATTGAAGAAGAATTTTTAGCCACAGATTAACACGGATGAAACACGGATTGGATCATCGTGTTTGTGAGTCTTTGGGCAAATCGATCTCCTCAATTCAACATGGCGATAGGAATCTGTATCGATGTTGCGCCAGGTTGACCCTATCCGTGTTTCATCTGTGTCAATCCGTGGCTAAAAAACTCCTAACTCTCTTCTCACATGCAAAATTTGGATCCGCACCGCAGTTAGTTTTTCTGTGGCTCAGCCGGCTTCGCTTTCTGAATGACAAATTCCAGGATGGCCGTGCTGTCCTCCAGATTGGTCGAATGTCCTCCCTGATCGCGGTGCAGGATAAACACATCACGCTCCAGCAGCTTCAACAAGGCCGCGAGTCGCCGACAACTGTCCGGTGGTACGAGCGTATCTAGACCACCGGTCGCCATCGCCACCGGCATCACGAGGCGTTCCGGCCAGTACTCGCTGCTCCGCATCTTGTATTCCGCGGGAATGGCTTTCTTGTCACCGCCGTAAGACTCGATAAACGCCTCCTGAAAGTTGCGATATTCCAGGACATTGGCAGTTCCATTCATTGCCGCGACGCCGTCAATCAATTCGGGATGCAACGCCGCGAACGTCAGTGCCGACGTGCCCCCCATCGAGCCTCCGCAGATAAAAACCCGGCCGATACGGTGTTTTTTCTTGAGGTCACCAATGATCTGCACGACATCCGCTTCGGCCTTCGGGCCCATCCAGGATGTCTTCGCCCGATAGTCGGGCGAGACATACAGCATCGAGTATTTCGCAGCGATATTCCTCGCCGCCTGACCTTCGGCCAAAGGATGCTTCGCAAATTGCCAGCGATCCGAACCGTGGCCATGCAGGGCAATCAAAATGTCATGGCGTTCTTCAGACTTGAACCCGGCCGGCAGTTTGAGAATATAGCGCTGCTCGGTTCCGTCAATCTGGGCCATGAAGCTGACATCGGTGCCGGGATCTGTCTCTTCCGCGTGAATCACAGAAACAAGTGCCAGGCAGCTGAGAAGGCTCAGACGGGTGGTCCAACTTCGTATCATGGGACGTTTTCTCCGGAGATTTCGTCGTTGAATTCAAACGCCAGATGACCTCAGGCGAGCCGGGCGGCGTAAGCCCCCGGATTCTTCGTCGTAGGATAGGCATCCTGCCTGTCTTTTGTCACCTCAAGTGACAAACCCGCAGTCCATTCGTCCTATGATTGCCTCCTTGTTCGCTAGATCCTGGGTGCACTGCATTGTCGCTGCAGGATGGACAGGCAGGATGCCTATCCTACTGTGCAAAGTCCGATTGTTTGCTACGATGTTTCGGCATACGACCCTGGTTGTACCCCGATGCTGTTGTGGACTGACGATTTTCAAACTGAGGAGATTGTTCGATGCCGGTCATCACTGCGGAGAAGCTGCAGGCGTTCGCGAAGGAGTTGTTTGTGGCAGGTGGTTCAACTCCGGCAGACGCCGGAATTGTCGCCACCAGCCTGGTTGAGTCCAATCTGCGAGGCCACGATTCGCACGGCGTGATGCGCATCCCGTTTTACATTGCGAAGGTTCAAGAAGGAGCCTTGAATGCCAACGGCCGATTGCAGGTCGTGCACGAAACTCCTGCGGTTCTCGTCTGTGACGGCGAATGGGGCTTCGGTCAGATTCTCTCGCAAGACTTGATGCGTCGTCTGATCGCCAAGGCCGGTACCATTGGGCTGGCCTGTGGAACGCTGCGTCGTTCGGCCCACATCGGACGTCTCGGCGAATATGCCGAAATGGCGACTGCCGCCGGCATGGCTGCGATCATCACTGCCAACACGCACGGTGCCGCTCCCCGCGTTGCCCCCGTCGGTGGCAAGCGGCCGCGGCTCGGAACCAATCCGTTGTGCATGGGAATGCCGGGTGGCAAGGACGGTCCATTCGTTCTGGATTTCGGCACGAGTGCCACCGCCGAAGGCAAAGTCCGCGTCAAGAAGATTGCCGGGCAGCAGGTACCGCTGGGCTGGATTCTGGATCCGGAAGGCAAACCGACGACCGATCCCAACCAGTTGTACGGTGATCCCCCCGGCACCATTCTGCCGATGGGTGGCGATCAGGCTTACAAGGGATTCGGATTGTCCTACATGGTCGAATTGCTGTCGGGTGGTTTGTCGGGTGGCCCCTGTGCTCACCCGAATCCGCCGCCTCCCATGGGCAACTGTGCGACGTTCCTGGTGCTGGATCCCAAGCATTTTGCCGGGGCCGAGCACATGCTCAAGGAAGCCGCGCAATTGGAGACCTACGTCCGCGGCGTACCGTTGATCGACGGAGTCAAGCAAGTCTACTTGCCGGGTGATCCAGAACGTTCAACTTTAAGTGCCCGCGAAGTGGCTGGCATTCCTCTCGATGACGGCAACTGGAACGCCCTGCTGAAATTGGCCACAGAACTCAAGGTCACACCGCCTGCGGTGTGAATGAGTGTCGTTGATCGCTCCGCGATCGAAACGCGATCGCAGTAGTGACGCGAGATTAAATTCGAGGTTCGAAGCTAGTTCAGGCTCGCCACTGCGAACGCGTTTCGTTCGCGGAGCGAACAACGACTTTCAATTCGGGATTTGCGATATGAGACAGCGACACGGATGGTGGCTGGCCGCGGGTGTGGCTGCAGCAGTCTGGGTCCAGACCGCGACGCTCGTCGCGGCAGATCCGGCGGCTCCCGCGCATGTCGTTCCGAAGCTCGACCCCGTCGAAATGATCAAGGCCGGGGGGGCGATCGGCTATGTGATCATGGGGCTCAGCGTGGCCATGATCGCCTTGATCATCGAA
Source organism: Planctomycetaceae bacterium (assembly GCA_028291605.1). Classification (GTDB taxonomy): domain Bacteria; phylum Planctomycetota; class Planctomycetia; order Planctomycetales; family Planctomycetaceae; genus JAKFVC01. Next base: position 3,007 of record JAQGHS010000858.1, read on the forward strand.
CATTTCCTCAGTATCCGCCGCAACGCCCTGATGCCACCCGGGCTGGCCGAAGAGGTCCACCGCCTCATCGGCCAGGGGCAATTCAAGCAGGCCGAACAACATTGTAAGGAACACCCCAGCTTTCTGGCTTATGTGCTGGGGTCCGGTCTGGCTGAAGTGCAGATGGGCTATGCGGCTGTCGAAAAGGCGTTGGAAGACGCGAGCACGCAACAAGCCGCCAGGTTATTTCGCAAGATCGAATTTCTCTCCGTGATTGGCACCATCGCCCCCATGCTGGGACTGTTGGGGACGGTTTGGGGAATGATTCTGGCCTTCATGGAATTTGAAGCCAAAGCCAATCCGCAAGTCTCTGAATTGGCCCCGGGTATCTATCACGCCCTCGTGACCACGCTGCAGGGCCTGTCGGTCGCGATCCCGGCCATCGCCGCCTATTCGTTCTTCCGGAATCGCGTCGACGAACTGGTCGCCCAAACCTCCCTGATGGCCGAACACGTTTTCTCCGGCTACAAGCGGTCAATCGCCCTGAAAGCCGCTGCCAGGGAAGCCGGAAAACGACCGGAACCCCACGCCTGAATACTTCGGACTGGGATGTTGGATCATCTTCCGTCCTTTCTGTCGTTTAAGTCCTTTTCGTCCTTTGATTTCCAAAAGGACGGAAATGACAGAAATGACGGAAAGGACAAATTAGACCAACCTCACCAAAACAACCAAAATCGAAGTTGAGGTCCCTCCCGAAAACCGATAGAATTACACATAAGCACTTGTTGTTAAGTCGCTCGGACGTGACGACAATTTGATAAAGGAAACCTCATGGGTGCAGCGATCAACTCACACGCACGCGAACATCAGCAGGGAAGCGCGGGTTTCGGCTGGGCCAATCAGGCGGGCCTTGGCCTGTTGCGGGTGGGCTCGCGGCGCTGGTTTCTCCAAGTCGGAGCAGCCGGTCTCGCGGGAATGGGGGCGCTGCCTGGATTGTCTGGCGCCGAGTCGCTCACCGCGGGTGGTGACAAGAAGTCGGTCATTTTGATCTGGTTATCCGGCGGTCCCAGCCATATCGATATGTGGGATCCTAAGCCCGATGCGCCGGCCGAAATTCGCGGGCCGTTCAGCACCATCGAGACCAAGATCCCCGGAGTCCGCTTCGGCGAGCATCTCCCCCTGCAGGCCTCGATTGCCGACAAACTGTCGATCATCCGAGCCGTCGACTGCACCAGCAGCAATCATACTCCGATCACGATGCAGGCCGGCAACCCGCTCGCCCGCCGTACGGACAACATGAAGGATGGCGACGGATACCCGTCCATGGGTTCGGTCGCCGCGAAGTTCCGTGGCCCGAACGATCCTGACATGCCGGCGTTCGTCGGATTGGCTCCTTCATGGAAAGCGGACGTGTGGGAGTCTGGCCACTTGGGGACCGCCTATGCTCCGGTGAATGGCGGTGCCTTGGCCGGCAAATTCGCCCTGCCAGAAGGCATCCAACTCGATCGCCTGCAGAACCGAGATGGCTTGCGACAGCAGTTTGATCGCCTGCGACATGATCTGGATTTGGGAGCCACCCTGGAACGCAGCGATCGGTACACGAAACAGGCCTACAACATGGTCGTATCGGGCAAGGTTGAAAAGGCCTTCCGCCTGGACGAAGAGCCCGATTCCGTCCGCGACTTGTACTCGCGCGATAGCGTCGGTGAGAAAGTCCTGATGGCCCGCCGCCTGGTCGAGGCGGGGGTCACCTTTGTGACTGTCAGCCATCGCTGGGGCTACTTCGACAATCACGGCGATCAGGTGCCGCCGTGGGGTGGTATCGAGAAGGGCCTTAAACCCATTCTCCCGACCATCGATCGGGCCATGCATGCCTTGATCACCGATCTCGATCAACGTGGCCTGCTCGATTCGACTTTGGTGATGATGATGGGCGAATTCGGCCGGACCCCCGTGATGAGTCCCGACGCGGGCCGCGGACATTGGACCAATGTGATGTCCATGTTAATGGCCGGCGGCAAATTCAAACACGGTCAGGCGGTCGGCAGCACCGATTCGCGCGGCTATGGACCCAAGGACGGAGTTGTCCGACCGCAAGACATCGCAGCCACGACGTTCCGCCACCTGGGCATCGATCTGGGAGCCCACTGGATGAGCCCACAAGGTCGTCCGACCCCCATCGTCGTCGAAGGCGGCCGTCCGATTCCTGAGATGATCTAAATCATTGGCAGCGAATTAAAGGAGACAGCGAATGGGAAATTCGCTGTCTCTTATGCTTGGCCGGACTATGGATGGGAGGGCGAGGCTCCCGCCGAG
>JAQGHS010000873.1 GCA_028291605.1 Planctomycetaceae bacterium
GTCGGATGCGGAGCGAACGCCAGGACAAGCTGCAGGCCTTGTTGTATCAGGTCGAACTGTCTCACGTCCCCTTCCCCGATGAGCCGCCGATTGTGTGGCCGAGCCCGGAACGCTGGCAGTGGATCACCGAGAACCGCCGGAAATGGAAGTCGGTCGATCTGAAGAGCTACAGCAAGAAAGAAGAAAAGATCGTTCGGGAACTCGATAAGCCGACGACATTCGACTTCACCGATGAATCGCTCGAAGGCGTCCGAGATACCATCGTCGAACGGCATGGCTTCGACATCGTGATCGACAAGGTGAAGCTGGAAGAAGAAAGCGTCGCGACCGACGCCACCGACATCACCTTGAAGGTCAGTGAAATCTCTTTGAAGAACGCTCTGAAGTTGCTGTTGGATTCGAAGAACTTGACCTACGTCATTGAGAACGAGGTGATGAAGATCACGACGAAGACCGATGGCATCGCCAAGCGGCCGCTACGGGTCTACAACGTCGGTGACCTGGTCATGCCGATCAATCCGTTGTTCGGTATGGGCGGCAGCCGTTCGGGTGGCCAGACTGGTGGCGGCAACTTCAACGGCGCCAGCGGTATGGGCGGTGGTGGTGGCGGTATGGGCGGCGGTGGTGGTCAATTCGGTGGTGGTGCCAACGGTATCGGTGGCGGTGGTGGCATCTTTTGCGTCCCGCCGTTCAAGATTCCCGCCAAACCGGCTCAGGTCCCCGCAGTCGACAACACTCAGAAGGTCACTCGATCCAATGCTGCTGGTGAGGCGTTCGCTCAAGCTCAGGAACAGCCGAAGGGCTCGACCTTGAACGGTGCCACACTGAAGAACCGCAAAAAAAAACAGTAGAGGAAACGCCTAAAGCGGCTAAACAGGCAGGCCCGGATAAGCAGGGGGACTCTGTCGATCAGGCAGAACAAGAGGCTGCAGCAGCGTTGAAGGCCGCGAAGAAGGACAAGCTGCCTCCGCGAAAACCCGGGACACCGCCTGCTGCGACTCAAGGCCCGCCGCTGCCAGGAGAGATTCCCTTAACACCAGGCCCCGGTGATCCCAAGCAGGCGTGGCGGACTTATTTTCGAGAGAATACGCCGAAGCCGGAGCAAGTGACCCGGTTGGTCGTTAAGCTGCACGAAGCCAAGCGGGATACCGAGGTCATTGCGGTGATCGAGGCCTCGATTCTGGCGGGACAGTCCCAGACCTGGATGTACGAGGTCCTGGCCGGGGCGATGCAGGTCACGGGACGTCCCCAGGCGGATATCGAACGCGTGCTGTTGTCGGGAGTCGATTTCACAGCCGTCGATGTTCCCAATATGCTGTTTTCGGCAGCCTATCTCACCCGCTACGGACTGCGATCGCGAGCCTTGCAGATCTATCGCCAAGCTTCGAGTCTCGCGCCCTGGCGGCCGGAGCCGTATGTTCTGGGTTTGAAGCTGGCGCGGGAAGCCAAAGATCCCGAAGCCCTGGAATGGGCGGCGACGGGAATCCTCACCCAGGCGTGGAATAAGGACCATGAGGCGCTGCATCATCAGGCTGACGAAGCTGTCGCGGAAGCCGAGCAGTTGTTTCAGAAGAAAGGCAATGCCGAGCGTCTGAAGCAGTTTCATGATCAGATTGCATCAGCTCGACAACGCGATCTGGTGCTGAAGTTGACCTGGAACGGCGACGCAGATCTGGATCTAAGCGTCGAGGAACCCCTGGGAACCGTGTGTTCGCGTCAAAACAAGTATTCGCGCGGCGGTGGCGTCCTCGTGCATGACGGGCTGGGTCCGAAGCCCAAGGATGCGTACGAACTCTATGTGTGTCCAGTCGCCTCGACCGGTGATTACCGGATCACCGTGCGCTATCTCTTCGGTAATGTCGTCGCCAAACAGGCCAAGTTGACGATCATTCGACATCAGGGAACCCCAGACGAATCCACGACCAGTCAATCGATCGCCATCGCAGGCGAAGAGACTGTGGTCAGGCTGACATTGAAGGCGGGCCGGCGAACGGAATTGGGACCGGTCATCCCCGATCAAGTGACTGATCTCCGCCGGTCGCGAACGACTCGACAGCAGACCACGTCAGAGATTTTGCAGGTCGTGCATTCCGAAGAAGCGAAGGGCCAGCAGGCTGAGTACGTTCGCCAGCGAGACATTCTCTTCCAGAACCTGGGTGGCTTGCGAGCAGCCGTTCAACCCGTGATTCAGGTGATTCCCGAAGGAGTCCAGGCGACTGCAACCGCGGTGGTCTCAGCAGATCGCCGCTATGTTCGCCTCAATCTCAATCCGGTGTTCTCCGCAATTACGGATGTGTTCACATTCACGTTTGCAGGACAGGGGGCGGGCAGCGGGACTTCGACGCCATCGCGGTGAAGAGGGAAAACGGCAGCGAATTAAAAGAGGCAGCGAATAGCTGCGGGTGGGAGGGCGAGGCTCCCGCCGAGCCTAAGACGAGCTTTAGCTCGGCGTCCGCCGGAGGCATTGTTATCGATGGACCTCCGGTGGCCTCCGAGCTAAAGCTCGCTTTTGGCTCGGCGGGAGCCTCGCCCTCCCGTCAACCCGGAAGTGCAAATGAGCGTCACTTTTAAATAAAAACGCTCTAATTAAACAAGAAGTGGCAGATGTCTCCGTCCTGCATGATGTAGGTCTTCCCTTCAACTCGCAGCTTGCCCGCTTCGCGAATCGCTTTTTCAGTGTGGAAGTGCATCAGATCTTCCACCGAATAAATCTGGGCCCGGATGAATCCCTTTTCGAAGTCGGTATGGATCACACCCGCAGCTTGGGGCGCAGTCGCTCCGAGAGGAATGGTCCAGGCGCGGACTTCGGTTTCTCCGGCGGTGAAGAAACTTTGCAGGCCGAGGGTCTTGTAGGCCGCACGCGTGACGATGTTCAACGCCGGCTCATGAAGCCCAACACTTTCCAGCAATTCGTTACGGTCGGCCGGTTCCAGTTCCGAAAGTTCGGCTTCCAGGCGAGCACACACGGGAACGACGGTGCTCCCCTCGGCAGCCGCCAGTTCACGCACTTTCTGCACGAGTGGGCTCTCACCATTGAGATCGTTTTCATGCACATTCGCGAGATACAGCACTTTTTTTGACGACAGCAGCGACAGCGCCTTGAAGGCCTTCTGGTAATCGGGCACGTCGTATTCCAGAGATCGCACCGGCCGCACATCCTTCAGCAGCGCTTCGCACTGCAGCAGGATTTCGAGCTTGATCTTGGCGTCTTTGTCGCCACCTTTCGCGGCCTTGGCTGCCTTTTCTTTCGACCCCTGTACCGTCTGCAGATCGGCCAGCATCAATTCGGTTTCGATGGTCTCGATGTCACGAATGGGGTCGACTCCCCCTTCAACGTGAATGACATCGGGATCTTCGAAGCAGCGTACGACGTGAATGATGGCGTCGACGGTCCGGATGTGGGACAGGAACTTGTTCCCCAACCCTTCCCCTTCGGACGCACCACGCACAATGCCGGCAATGTCGACCAACTGCAACAGAGCGGGCACCAGCTTCTGCGGCGGGATGTATTTTGAAATCACTTCCAAACGCGAATCCGGCACCGTGACCACCCCGACATTGGGCTCGATGGTGCAGAACGGATAGTTTTCACTGGGGATCTTCTGAGACGTCAAGGCATTGAACAACGTCGATTTGCCCACATTCGGCAACCCGACAATTCCCGCTTCCATGATGGATCAATTCTGCTTCGTAAAGTGTGTGACTTGGATGTTTTTGAAAGTCGCGACTATGCTATTGGACAGGTGAGCCGGGCGGC
>JAQGHS010000896.1 GCA_028291605.1 Planctomycetaceae bacterium
TTCGGCCACCGGCGGCCCTTTGGTTTTTCCTGGTCGATTGAGACCTCATTATTTCAAGGCGAAAAGGAACATTCATGCGCAGTGCTCGGCGCTTCTGGACCTGTTTGGCTGCGGTGTCTGTCGTAACGGCGTTCTTGAGTGGGTGTAACGGGGACAAACTGACGACGTACCCTGTAACTGGAAGTGTTGAAATCGAAGGGGTCGGCGATCTCAAAGTTGGTCAGGTCATTTTTACAAATGACACGATTACGGCGAAGGGCTCGATCACGAAGGAAGGTACTTTCAAGCTGGGTACCTATGCGGACGCTGATGGGGTTCCCGCGGGAACTTATAAGGTTACGGTCTTAGGTGGATCGATTTCGAAAGCCACGCCGGCCGATCCCTACAAGCTGGAAGTTCTCGTTGACCCGAAATTTACGGATGCCAAGACATCGGGACTCGAATTCACTGTCGAGGAGGGGCCGAACGAATTTACGATCCCCGTCACTGCACCGGGCAAGACGTCTAAGAAAGCACCTGCAGCTCCCGTCCGGACTGAGACTTGATTGTTTCAGTGCCTGATAATCGTCATCATCAGGCTTCTGAGTCAAGGTGGTGCGGGAGCGAGTTGACGTTGGGTAGTGACCATGGATTGCTCGCAAATCTGGATAGGTGCGTCCACTGCCGTAAGAACTGGGGTTCTTAGCGTGACATGAGGCGTCTTATGTCGATTGCTCCCGCACTAACGGGACGGGGGGAACTGGCCTGATTTTTCGGAATTTATCCTCAATCGTATGACATGCGGTAATTCCGCGCCGTGGGGCGTGAAGGCTACTGACTCAGGCCACTTTGGACTGCTCCGAATATGAGTCGCTCTAGGGTCCTGGTAGTCGGGTCGCTGTTTCTAGTCCTGAGCGGATGTGGACAACCGCCCGCTCCTCTCGTACCGCCTGTCCCAGCGGTGCCGCGGGCGGCCAAGAGCACCCAGCCAGATTATCCGCCCGAAATCGCGGAAATGCCCCATCGCAAGCCGCGTCAGACTCAAATGCGGGCGGAGGCTGCCGGCGACTGGTTTTCGAGTCCAATATTGCCGAATGGCGTGACCTATCGCGACGGCAATGAGCGGCGCTTCTACACTGTTCTAGAAAGCGTTGGCGGAGGGATCGCGCTCTTCGACTACGATCTGGACGGCGATCTGGATCTGTTTTTTACTCAAGGTGGTACGCTGTCGCCACCGGCAGTCACGATTCGCGGATTGCCTTCCAAATTGTTCCGGAATGACGGTGATTGGAAGTTGACCGACGTGACCGTGGAATCAGGGTTGTCCACTGCGGATCTCTATACCCATGGATGTGCGGTGGGGGACTACAACGGTGACGGGTTTCCAGACTTGCTGGTCACCGGCTACGGTGGAATGCACCTCTTTCGGAATTGGTCTGACGGGACTTTTTCCGAAGTCACATCAGAATCCGGCCTGTCCAACCAGCTCTGGAACACCGGTTCCGTCTGGGCCGATTTTGATCGTGACGGGACGTTGGATTTATTTGTCGCGACATACTTGGATTGGAAGCCCAGTCCGGGCGAAATCTGTCGCAACGATGCCCAGATTCAGGACGACTGCGGTCCGATTCAACCGGGCCAGCCCGACCAGCTCTGGCGGGGGCGTGGCGACGGGACGTTTGAGGACGTTTCTCAGCGCAGTGGCGTCGCCATACCGGGGCGTGGGTTCGGTGCTGCGGCAGTGGACCTGAATGCCGATGGCTGGCTCGATCTCTATGTGGTGAATGATGCTCAGGAAAACTTTCTGTTTCTTGGTGCGGCAGATTTTCAATGGAGTTCCGTGGCGCATCCCTGGGGAGTCGCCGCCTCCCCGACAGGCCGACCACAAGGATCAATGGGGTTGGACGTCGGGGATTTTAATGGCGATGGCTGGCCCGATCTGTGGTACACCAACTTCACAGAAGAGGACAACTCGCTGTGTCAGAATCTGCAGGGCACTAGTTTTGTCGATGCCACAATCCGGACACAGTTGGCGGGGAAGTCCTGGAAATTGGTGGGTTTCGGAACAGTTCTTGAAGATTTTAACCATGACGGTTGGTTAGATATCTTCATTGCAAACGGCAATGTGTTGTATCACAGTGTCAAGGTGCCATACTTTCAGCCGGCCCAATTGTTCGAGAACCAGGAGGGCCAGCGCTATCGCGAGATCTCAGCGGAAGGCGGGCCCTACTTCAGTGTGCCCCATGCCGGGCGCGGTGTTGCCTCGGGGGACATTAATGACGATGGTGCGGTTGATATTGTCGTCTCGCATCAGAATGATCCAGCGAGTCTGCTGGCGAATCGAACTCCAGCCAAGCATTGGTTTCGCGTACAATTAGTCGCGACGAAATCAGAGCGCGAGGCCATCGGAGCCCGGGTTGTCCTGGAGGCCGGCGGTCGCCAACTTGTGCGGTGGGTCCGTAGAGCGGGCGGCTACCTGTCGTCTTGTGACCAGCGCATCCTATTTCCGTTGTTCGACGACAAGGCTGCTTCAATCACGATACATTGGCCATCTGGCGCGGTCGAGAAATTCTCTCAATTGGAACAACGGACAACTCATGTACTTCGAGAAGGGGCCGGTGACTCCGACTGATCTTGCAGCCCTCGTGCCATCGCGGCGCAGAAGATGGTGGATCGCGGGAGTGGGATTGATCGTGGCGGGTGTGGCTGGATTCGTCCTGTTTCGATACGTCACCAATCCGGAACCGCTGTTGACTGCAGCACGCAAGCTGTTGATTTCTAAAACGGGGGCCTCAGGATCGAGCGTACCGTTGCGCTCGGTTCATCAAGCCGAAGAGTTATTGCAGTCATATCTGTCTCGTTCTGGAGATGCCGCGGACTCCGCAAATCTGCTGCTGCTGGATTGCGTCTGGCATACCGGTCAGAGTGAGGGGGCTGGCCTGGCGCTGGACCGGATCGACTTGTCCAAATGTCGGAATTCAGAACTCTCTGAAGCCGCGTTGGCCGCCTTCCGGGCCAATGATTTTCGATCGGCTGAGCGATTGATCGCGGTCGCGTTAGATCGGCCGGAATCAGATCGCGAACGCGTCTTGCGTGCTGCGGCTGTGATTCGGTTCGATACGGGTCGCCGTCAAGATGTTCTCGCACATTGCCGGGAACTGGCGGTGCTCGCTCCGAATGATCCCAATCCTTGGATTGTGATTACCAGTATCTATGAAGGACGCGATGACTGGAGCAGCGTTGTCGAGAACTATCGTCAGGTGATTGCCCGAACGGCGGGGGAGAAGCTCCAGGAGCGATCCATCATGATTGGATTTCTGCTGCAGAGCGGCAACATTGCCGAGGCACGACAGGAACTGGACGCACTCCAGAAGGATGCACCGCAAGTAGTCCAGGAACAACTCGTGTTGGAGGCCAAAGTATTGTATCAGGAAGGACACTCCAAACAGGCATTGCCGTTTTTGAATCGCGTCTTGCGCAGCAGTCCCAATGAACGCGATGCCTTGTATTTGAAGGGGCGCATTCAGTTTGAAGATGGTGATCTGGCCAATGCTGCCAAACTGCTGGAACGGGTCGTTGAGTTGGATCCATTGGATGACCAATCTCGATATTTGCTCAGTCAGGCCTACCATCGATTGGGACGCAAGTCAGACGGAGAAAAAATGCTCGCTGCTTATCGTGGACTGGAACTTTTTAAGCAGCAGCTTTACTCGCTGGAGTCGGCGGCAAATTCAAATCCTCTCGATCTATATTCCCGGCAGGAGTTGGTTAAAATTTGCGAGCATTTCGGGGCCAACGAGAAGGCCGAATATTGGCGACGCAGTCTCGGCCAGCAGGCAACCGGCGCCACGGAGTCACAACCATGAGCCCCGCATTGACTGCTCGGAATTGGTGGCAGCTATGCGTCTTAGCGTTGCTGGTTGGCATGTGGGGATGCAATCCGGCTCAGCCACCGGTCAAGCCAGCCGCGATTAAGAATTTGCCTTCTGGGGGATCATCGACAGAGTCTGTCGCCCGAGCGCCATTTCGGCTGGCCCCGCTGCCTTTTGAAAAGCTGGACAAGACGATTCCGCGGGCGGCCCGGCCGGACGATTGGTTCGCCGACATGACCGAACGGTCGGGGATCAAATTTGCTTATCAAAATGGATTCGAAGCGCGCTGCTATACATTGCTGGAGACCGTCGGCGGTGGCGTCGCGTTGATCGATTTTGATCGTGACGGTGATCTCGACATCTTTTTCAATGGAGGCGGGAAGTTGGTAGGTCCGCCGGTCGTGGTCTCGGGGAGGTCCGGTGCTCTTTATCGGAACGACGGAGATTGGAAATTCACGGACGTCACGACCGCCATGGGGTTGGGGGCCAGCGACCTCTACACTCATGGTTGCATTGCGGGAGATTACAACCGCGATGGCTGGCCTGATTTGGTGGTGACGGGGTATGGCGGCTGTCGCCTGTATCACAATGTCGATGGGACCCGGTTCGAGGATGTGACGCAGATGGCCGGTCTGATCGAGGTCGACTGGTTCACGGCGGCGGCGTTTGGGGACTATGACCGTGACGGGTGGCTCGATCTATTTGTGGTGGCCTATGCCGACTGGAAGTCCGGGCCGAACCCCACCTGTTTGTATGACGACTTGAAGGGGAAGCGGCGCGATGTTTGTCCGCCGCAAGCCTATGCCGGCAGGCAGCACCGATTGTGGCGCAACGGTGGCAACGGCAAGTTTGTGGACGTTTCACAGATGGCCGGAATACGTTCCGAGATGCGCGGACTGGGAGTGGTCAGCGTCGATTTTGATGCCGATGGCTGGCCGGACTGGTTTGTCGCCAATGACGTGCAAGAGAACCAGTTATATTTCGGCGGACCTCAGTTGCCGCTGGAAGATCAGGGCGCGCTGGCGGGCGTTGCCTATTCCTTAACGGGTGAGCGTGAAGGGTCGATGGGCACAGACGTCGGCGATTTCAATGGGGATGGAATCGTCGATTTGTTCTATACGAACTTCACTCAACAGGACAATTCTCTGCTGCAGGGAGACGGTGCTCGCGGTTTTTTGAATGTGACCGAGAAGGCGGGGCTGGCAGGCCTGTCGCGCGTCTGGAGCGGCTTTGGCGGTGGTTTTGCCGATTTTGATCGAGATGGCTGGCAGGATTTGTACGTCATCAACGGCAACGTCTTCTACGATGCCCCCGAATCGGCCTACCGGCAACCGGCACAGATTTTCCGCAATAAATCCGGTGCACGGTTCGAGGAAGTATCCGAACAGGGCGGCTCCTACTTCAGTGTCCCGCATCCCGGACGGGGCTCCGCAGTGGGAGATCTGGATAACGATGGGGCACCTGATCTGGTCATCGTTCATCAGAACGAACCTGTGACTTTATTGCGTAATCTGAAGACCTCACCGCATTGGGTACGCGTGCAGTTGCGGGGAGTCAAATCGAATACGGAAGCTTATGGTGCGCGAGTCGCACTGCGGGCCGGCGGCCAGCCCATCACACAATGGCTGGCGAGCGGTCGCAGCTATTGTTCGCAGTCCGATCCGCGACTGCTATTTGCAGTGCCGGCCGATGGTCAGCCAGCGTCTGCGACGGTCGTTTGGCCGACGGGAGTCACTGAGACATTTTCGAACCTGAAACTGGATGCGACCAATGAACTCATCGAGGGGACAGGAACGGCGGTTGGTGAGAAATAGAACAATCGTGAAAAAACACAACAGACAGGTGAGCCCCGTCCCGTAAGGGTATTGGTATCTACACCAGCGACGAACTCTAGGAAAACACTGGAAATAGATGAAAAACCGCTCCCCTCGCCCTGGTACTCCGGGGAGAGGGGCTGGGGGTGAGGGGCACAATCAACCAGAGACGTGGAGTCCAGGATTTCGATGAAAAAGGCACCTTTGAGCGGACAATCGAATGACGTTCGAAATGCCCCTCACCCCCGACCCCTCTCCCCGGATTACCAGGGCGAGGGGAGCCACGTTTTCCAGCACTATCAGGAAATTGGGATGAAGCTTGACGTAGATCCAACCGATCGAAACGCCGCCGGCCTCGCTCTCAATGGCGCGGTGTCCACTCGTCTGTTGGTCTGGATTGCGGTCCTGCTCTTCATCACTGGCGCGGGTTGGTTCGGTTACTCCTACTTATTTCCAGATCCCGCCCCGTGTCTGGCCGAGGCTCGCGTTCACATTGCGAGCATTGCGACTCCGCCGGCGAAGGACCCACCAACTGCTGCCAAGACAACTGAGTCTTTGTCGTCCATTGCCAAAGTGTTGGAACTCGCGGTGGCTCGAGCTGGCCCCGGAAATCATTCGGCCCGATTGCTGCTCGCCGCATGTATTGCAGGCAAAGAACCCGGGCGCGCTCATCAGTATCTACGTAATCTGCCCCTACAATCCTGCGACACGCAAGATCTGAACGATGCAGCCCGATTGTTCGCCAGAGCCCAGCAGCCGGAGGTTGCGAGCAACTTGATCGACACGGCCCTGGAGAAGCCTGATCACCGAGTGCAGACCTTGCAGACCGCCGCGTTGGTCCGGTTTGACCAGGGACTGTCTGATGACGTCCTCAAGTACTGCGAGGAATGGGGTCAACTGGCACCGCGCGACCCGGAACCCTGGCGGCTGAAAAGTTTCGTCTATGAGGATCGCGGCCAGGCGGAAATGTTGGTCGAGGCGTATCGTAACCTGCTGGATCGCGCTCCGGCCGAACCCGACGTTCGACTCAAGCTAGTCGACAGCCTCGTGCAACTGGGTGATGCGGTCGCAGCGCGGCGTGAGTTTGAAAAGCAGCCTCAGGCAGAGAGGGAGGCGGGCCCGGTCCAATGGCTCACTGAGGCCCGGTTGCTGCATCTCGAGGGAAAGCTGGTTCCCGCCCTGAAGAAGCTCGATGCGGTCTTGCTAAAGTACTCTGGCAATCCCGTCGCGCTGACTCTCTTGGGGAGGTTGCAACTGTCACACTCCAAATTCGCTTCAGCGATCAAGAGTTTGCAGGAGGCCTTGAAACACGATCCGACGTCACTGGAAGCCCACTACCTGCTGGCGCAGGCGTACGCTCGATCAGGAAATGCGAAACGCGCGAAGCAGGAGCTGGCACTTCACGAAACATTGCGATCGTCGAGGGTTCTGATTAATGAACTCGAAGTGCAGGCGGCTCGCAATCCGCGGGACGCATCCGTTCGCCAGAAGCTCGTGGAACTCTATACGAGTATTGGGATGCTCGAACAGGCGGAGTTCTGGAAGAAGACGCTCAATAACTAACCCAAATAGATTGCTTAGGCGAGCGTCCGGCGTAAGCCGGATGGTTGTTAGCGACTTTCATCAAGATTCTGGTTGACTCGGACCTGGCGGGTGGAGTCACTCATGATATCGGTGTTGATCCGGCACTCAACTCGCAAGGCACTGGCATAGCCAGTGGCACACCAAACCGCAAAGGATTTGAATCCACCGGAATGTGATTGGAAGTCGCTAACAACCATCCGCCTTACGCCGGACGCTCGCCTACGAAGAAGCGCGAACCAAAAGTCAATTCGCTCTAACCAACGTTTTCATCGACATTCTTGGGCCACAGCAAACACATCGCCGCCCACGCAAATATCGGCAGTAAGCTCGCCAGACACATGCCGATGTCGTACGACTTGTGGGCATCGACCCAGGCGCCGAACTCGCGATGCCAGAGCGACGGAAAGACCCACGCAATGGTGCCCAGCATGCCGGTGATTTTGCCCTGGTGAGCCGTCGACATTTCCTGGCTGAGGGCATAGTAACAGGGAAACAACCCGAGCGATCCGATCCCCACTGCCATCAGGATAAAGATCAAGGTCGGCCCGGAAGGGATCCAGGGAATCAGTCCGCCGAGTGCGACCAGGAACGAGCAGATTCCGAACACCATGCAGCGCGATCCGTGAACCGTCCAACCGACTCGGTACAACCAGGCAGACGCCAGTCCCGCTGACAGACAGCCGATGTCGGTCATGACGTTGAACCAGAAATTCACAAGGAGGCATTCGTCACGATTGTATCCGCGGCCGACCTCCAGAAACTTCATCATCCAGACCCGGAACTGGTGCCAGCAGAGATTGATGGCAATCACGACGATGATCAACACCAGGAACCGGCGTGTGGGCAGTAACGAGAAGAATGAGCGTCCGGCACCGACCACGTGCCCAGTTGCCGCGAGGTTCGGCGCAGTTGTCGCAGTATCGTTGGGATCTTGAGGCGTGTCCGACACGGGAAACGTGTGTAAATCGCGAGAACGGATCGATAACAACCACAACACGACCCAGCCCACACCGACTGCAGCCACGATCTGAAAAGCAGGCCGCCAACTGCCACGCATGTTGGGATCGACCATTCCCTTGATGATCAACGGTGTGACCATCGCGCCTATCGCCGTGCCGCTTTGCAGGACGCTGTTACCGAGGGCTCGTTTATCGGGAGGCAGGAGTCGCTGGGTCGTTTTCAAGGCACATGGCCAGTGACCGGCTTCGAATAGACCGAGCAACAGACGGCACCACAGTAACCCGGCGTACGTCTCCACCAGGCCCGTGGCGAATCCCATCGCCGACCAGAGCAACAGTACCACAGGGTACAACCAGCGCACATTGGTGCGATCTGAGATGAAGCCAAATACGCTGGCACCCACTGCGAACGCCAGACCAAATGCCGTTTCGAGCGTCCCGTACTGTTTCTCGGACAGGTCGAATTCTTTGGTGATTTGCACTGAGGTATTGGCCAGCGTCTGCCGGTCCATGTAGTTGATGGTGCTCGCGAGGAGCAACAGACCGCAAACCCACCAGATCCAGACTTGTGAACGATCGGCGGGGGTTTGATGAGACATAAGGCGGGACCTCTAGAGTGACCAAAGTTGTCACCACCATAGCGGCAGTCCGCATCTGACGCAACAAACTTCACCGATCTGAAGTGAGATCGTTTTCAGGCGAGCGTCCGGCTGTCGCCGGATGGGTGTTAGCGATTGACAATCAACGGCAAACGCCAATTCCCACAAGAACCAGGCGAGCCCGGCGGCGTAAGCCCCGGGATTCTTCGTCGTAGGATGGGCACTCTTGCCCGTCTCTTTTGATGATGCGAGTTGGATTGCCAGACGAAGGTCGCGGACTACCGCGAAGACGGGCAGGAGTGCCGATCCTACAGGTCCTCGTAGGCGAGCGTCTGGCAGATCGTTCAGATCGAATCCGAACCGAACGCTAGCGCGTGCCGGCTGATGGACTATTTGGTTTCCAGTCCTCGGAATCGCTGCAAGTGCGTCTTCAGGCCAGCCATCCCGTGGGTCACGATGCTGCCGAAGGAAATGAAGCGGTAGCCTTGTTCGTAGGCTCGTTGGCAGGCGTCGAGATCGGCGAACGTGATTCCGGCCGTCTTGCCACAGGCTTGGACTCGACGCGGGAAATCGGCGAGAAAGGCCTGGACTTCAGGATGATTGGCTTTGCCGATATGCCCTAACGAAGCAGACAAGTCAGTCGGTCCCGCGAAGACGACGTCGACCCCCTCCACGGACGCGATGGCTTCCAGATTGCGTATACCTTCGGGGGTTTCGACTTGCACGATGATGCAGGTCTCGTCGTTGGCCACGGGCAGGTAGTCGTCCCAGGCGACGTCCATGAAGATCGTCCACAGGGGCGAAATCCCGCGCGAGCCTTGAGGCGGATACTTCGCGTACTGCACGGCCAGCCGGGCCTCTTCGGCCGTGTTGACCTGGGGGATCATGATGCAGTTCGCACCAATGTCGAGAGCCTTCTTAATGAGCTGCGGATCAAGTCCTGCGACACGGACCACGCAGGCACAATCCTTCTGCCGACAGATGATCGGCACCCAGCGGACGTCATTGACTTCAAACGGCCGATGTTCGAGATCCACCCACAGGAAGTCGATTCCCGAATCGACCGTCAGCTTGGCACACAAATCGGAGGCATCGGGCAGGCTGACGCCCCAGACTCCGCGGTTCTGCTTGATGAGTTCTTTGACTTTATTTTCAAACATGTTGGTCTTTCAAAGAGTGTCGTTGATCGCTCCGCGATCGAAACGCGAGCGCGCTATCAGGTTTAAAAAGGATCGGATGTCGGATTCAAAATCAGCTCGAAAGTAAATCGCGTTTCGTTCGCGGAGCGAACAACGACTTTCAATGCCAAGGAAACGCCATGGTCGGCGTCATTGAGTGACGCTTCATCGTAAGCGTCAGCCGAGTTCCAGCACCAGGCGCCAGCGTGACTGACAAGTGCGGGCCATCGAGCGGCTGCGTCTGATCGCCGATTTTGACTGCCGTGAAGCGATGCTCGGCGTAACCTCCAGCCTGCACAATCACCGTCCGCGGGGCGAGCTGGCTGACGTTGACCAGCGTGACCGAAACACGATCTGCAGTCATCTCGTCGATCAACGTGGCCACGTCTTCGGGTAATCCGGCCCTTCGTGTAGCGGGGTCAAAATACCGCAGCCGGCAGAACAACGCCGACCCGCTGCGGCCGGGACGCAGGCCTCCGAATACCAGTTCCACGAGCGACTCAACACTCGCCGGGTTCAAGACCATCGGGTCGTCGGCCAGACGTGTGTCGGGTGTCGTCGAGTCGTTGCGAATCTCTTGGATCTGCTTGCCGATTCTGGCTAGGTCGCGACGCAGAGCCTGTTCGGGATAATCGACATTTTTACCACTCAAATACGACCACCAAGGCAGTGTCGAGACTCGCGCGAGGTCGTCGGGTTTCATCGACAGGAAGGCCAGCTCGGGGGCACCAAACGCGTATTTCTCGGGAGTGAAGTCGTACCAGCCCTTGTCGCCAAACATGTGAGGATAGACCATCTTGCCATCGACCATCTTGCCGTTGGCATTAATCGTGTCAATCTGCTTGCGCCACGGATCGAGAAAGCGATCATCCCCCGTCAACATGTACGCGTTCATGAAACCGGGCAAGCCGGCATAGGCCTGGTTGCGGCTGGCCATCTTCTTGGTCGCCGGATCGAAGATGGTAAAGCCCCAGCCGTAAACGCCACCATACCATTTGCCGCCCGCGTCGCTGCCGATCTTGCCGTCCAATCCGATGTTGGTGGGAATGATGTTGCCGTTTGCCAGAATCCGCTCGCACCAGGCGTCAACATATTCCAGCAGCCAGGTACGATATTTCTCCTCGTGAGTGAGAATGAAGGCATTCAAGGCCAGGGTGGTGGCCTTCATATTTTGCGGATGGTCACCGACGGTTTCGGTGTAGTCCTTGAAGTGTTCCACCATCTGGGCATAGGTCGTTTCACCGTGCTTGGGCCGGAATCGATTTTCGATCTCGATGGGATCTCCAGCCCAGTCCAAGCCGGTCGCCTTCCGCATCAAGGGACCACGGCTGCCGTTGAACATGCTGCGGATGATCTTGTGCTTGGGGTCGTAATTCTGTGCACCCGGGTCTTCATTCAGATAGAAGCCGGCAAAGCGTTTCACCCGCTGTGCGAAGCGGGCGTCATCCGGATCCGACAGCCCCTGCAGGTTGAACACAACGAGCCCCTCGCCGTTGTGCAGCCAGTCCATCATGACCGGAAACTCTTTGTAGTACATGCCGTCCCGAGCAAACGGAACATCCACCGTCTTCGCCAGCGTGTACTGCCGCAGGTGTCCCTCCCACGCCTTCTTATACATTCTGAGGACGTCAGCATCACCGCCCAGCGCATGCACGAGAGGCCAGTCGAGCAAATTCTCAATGGCATCATCGGGACCGTCATCTCCGCCCCAGCGTTCGACGCACAACAACCAGCCCCGTTCGTCGAAGTATTTGTCGAAGAACTCGCGGCAAGCTACAGAGTTCTGGCGGAGTAGCTCTCGTTCGAGGAGCGCCCACGTTGGCGGTGAGAGGGGCGTCTAGACCGTAATCGACGATTTCGTGGCTGGAGGTTCGGCGGCCTTAGCTTGACTGGTGAGGAGCGGATATAGGCAGGACAGCA
>JAQGHS010000936.1 GCA_028291605.1 Planctomycetaceae bacterium
TCGAACTCCACCTGAGCGATCCCGACGGCTTCGGCAAAGTCCTCATCCGGTAGTTTTGGATTCAATACGGTGTGGCCGTACTGGGCCAGAAAGGTCGGCTTCATCCCACCCGGTATCGATTGCCAACCATGCAGGAACAAGATTTTCATCGCTCTCGATCAATCGCAGTTTTTTCAGGGTGTGATTCCGCGTAACGGATGAATTTGGAACAAGCAATCGTCACCCCATCCCCCGGCTGGCATCTCAGAGTATAATGAGAGATATTCTGCAGACGACAGCCAGGACCAAAATTGAGAAAAAGGATGATCAAATGGCCAAAGCCACATTTGGAGCGGGATGTTTCTGGGGTGTCGAAGCCGAGTTTCGCCGAACCAAGGGAGTTACCGCGACGGCAGTAGGTTATCAGGGCGGAACTACCGACAGCCCCACCTACAAAGACGTCTGCGGCGGCGATACCAATCATGCCGAAGTAGTCGAAGTGGAATTCGACCCGACCCAGGTCAGCTATGAGGACTTACTCGAAGTCTTCTGGAAAAACCACAATCCGACGACGAAGGACCGCCAGGGACCGGACTACGGCACACAGTATCGTTCTGTCGTCTTCTTCCACACACCCGAACAGGAGGCGTTGGCACGCGCTTCGAAGGCGAAAGCTCAAGCCAATTGGAAAGCCCTCATCGTGACTGAAATCGTTCCGGCTCCCACCTTCTGGAAGGCGGAGGACTACCACCAGCAGTACCTCGAAAAACGCGGCCAGGCATCATGTCACATATGACGGCATCTGGTGATGCGGCACGGCGTTAGCCGCCGGTTTTTCCATCGGAAATTTGACACGCGGCACCGGTGGCTGACGCCATCTCGTTTAAACCGAGCCATTTGCCGTACATCCCCGGTTTCTATGGCTCTGTGGTTTTGCACTCGAGGAGATTGCGATGCGACTGAATGTACTGCTGGTCTCGATCGTCGGATTGTTGGCTGCGGACGCTCCGATTTCCGAAAACGCTAAGCAAGATCTCAAACAACTCGAGGGGACTTGGAACCTGGTTTCTGCCCAGCGGGACGGCAAAGCCACGCCCGCTGACGAAGTGAAGAAAACCAGAATCTCGTTCCGCGGCAATCAATTCGAATTCCCCGATGCCGCAGACATTGGCACCAGCCAAAAAGGAACGCTGCAGCTTGATCCCTCCAAGAAACCGAAATGGATGGATTCCACCGCCACGACAGATGCGGGCAAAGGGAGTGTTTCGCTGGGCCTCTACGAGATTTCCGGTGATGACTACAAAGTCTGCTTTGCACCGCCAGGCAAGCCGCGACCCCAAGAGTTCGTGTCGAAGCCCGGCAGCGGTGCGATTCTACAGATCTGGAAGCGGGCGAAGAAATGACGATGCCCCGTAACCAGATGATTGTCATTGGACGAGAAGCGAGCCAATGCTGATGATGACGGGTGTCGCAGCATATTTGAGCGTCGTGGCCGTGATGAGCCTCCTCTGTTTCATCGCCTATGGTTTTGATAAGCGGCGCGCCGCGCGAGGCGGTCGTCGCGTCCCTGAACGCACTCTGCACATCATGGCGCTCCTGGGAGGCTGGCCTGGAGCGATCCTCGGTCAACAACAGTTCCGCCATAAGACTCAGAAGGTGTCTTTTCTCATTGTATTCTGGTTGGTCGTTCTGCTTCACATCAGCATTGTCGGGGCCGTAACTTATGCAGTAGCCGGTCCTCGGTAGGCGATTGGTCGCAAGTCATTTCCAAAAACGAAGAAACCCCTGAAAAATCAGGGGTTTCTTACATTGCGAGTGACAGGAATCGAACCTGCACGCCTTGCGGCACCAGATCCTAAGTCTGGCGCGTCTGCCAATTCCGCCACACTCGCTGATTTGGGTTTTGTACTTCTTCCGAATTGTAACGAAATCGTTCTTGCGGATGAAGGGGTTTCGGATCTGGAAAACGGAGCGAATTCGCAGTCCGAAAACGGATCGTTCTGGAACGCGGCTAAAACCGCGCCTTCCGTTGGGACAAATACTCCAACAGGGCCTTGTCGAACGGCTGGCTCGTGTTAATGGCGACGTAGTCGACCCCGGCCTTGGAGCATTCTCGCTTGTAGGTCTCACACAATTCCCGCATCGCGTCGAGGTAGTCGGATCGCATCCCGTCGGCATCGACGACCAAGTTTTCTCCTGATTCCGGGTCCTTCAGATCGACCATCCCGTCAAATGGGAAATTCACTTCGGCTTCGTCGAGAATGTGAAACAGGATCACATCGTGGCCTCGATGACGGAGAAGATGCAGACTGTCGATGACAGGTTCAGGGTCGGCGAGCAGATCCGAGAACAACATCACCAGACTGCGGTGCTTCATCATCGATGCGATTTGCCGCAGGTTGCGAGCAATCTCGGTCGGGCCGGTGGGTTTCAACTTCGCCAGGAGTGCGAGAATGGTTCCCAGTTGGGCGCGTTTGCTTTTGGCAGGCAGGCTGTTGCGGATCTTGTCGTCGAACGTGATCAAGCCGACCGGGTCCTGCTGATGAATCATCAAATAGCCGAGGGCCGCCGCGAGACAGATGCTGTATTCGAATTTGGTCAGTTGCTGGCGATAGGTGTAGGCCATGCTCTCGGAGAGGTCCATCACCAGGTAGCCGGTGATGTTGGTCTCGGCCTGATATTTTTTGATGTAGAAGCGGTCGGTTTTGGCGAAGACCAGCCAGTCGATGTCCTTGGGGTCGTCCCCTGCGGCGTAGCGGCGATGCTCGCTGAATTCCACGCTGAAGCCGTGGTAGGGGCTCGCGTGCAGGCCGCTTAAGAAACCTTCGACGATGAACCGGGCGCGCAGATCAAGCCGGGCTACCGTCTGAATGACGTCCGGCTTCAGGTATTGTTCGGCGCCTGGCATAGGAGTCGTGTCGTGTGAAAGTCGTTGATCGCTCCGCGATCGTAACGCGAGTTAGTATCGACTCTGATTGGCAATTCAACGTTGTTCTAATTCTGCGCGTGTCCTGCGAATGCGTTTCGTTCGCGGAGCGAACAACGACTTTCATGCATACTTCGGAACCGGTGGTTCCGGTACTTCTTTGATCAGTCGGCGAATGATGTCGTCAGTCGATAACCCCTCGGCCTGTGCCTGGAAATTTGTGGAAATGCGGTGTCGCAGGACTGGAATGGCGACCTTGCGGATATCGTCGAGAGAAACGCTCGGCCGTCCGTCCATGGCTGCCATAGCACGTCCGCCGGTAATCAGAAACTGGCCGGCTCGGGGCCCGGCGCCCCAATCGATCAATTCACGTGCAAACTTGGGGGCCGAGACATACCCAGGACGAGTGGCCCGCACCAGTCGTGCGACATAGGTGACCGTGTAAGGCGTGACCTCGATCTGTCCGATACCCGTCTGCACTTGCGTGATGCCGCGGGCTGACAGGACCTTGTTAACCTCGGGTTTTTCCGACGCCGTTGTGCTCGTGAGGATGCGTTCCTCTTCGTCGAAAGTCGGGTAGTCGACCTTGATGTTGAACATGAACCGGTCGAGCTGTGCTTCAGGGAGCGGATAGGTCCCTTCCTGCTCGATCGGGTTTTGCGTGGCAATGACGAAGAAGGGTTCGGCGATTGGATAAGTCGTCTGGCCGATCGTGACTTCGCGTTCCTGCATCGCCTGCAGCAGGGCAGCCTGCGTTTTCGGCGGGGTACGGTTGATTTCGTCGGCCAGCAGAATATTCGTGAAGACCGGCCCCTGCACGAACCGGAATTCGCGGCGGCCCGATTCGTTTTCATCGAGCACGTTGGTGCCGGTGATGTCGGAGGGCATCAAGTCGGGGGTAAACTGGATGCGCTTGAATTGCACATCCAGGATCTTCGCGAGCGTGCTGACCAGCAACGTCTTAGCGAGCCCCGGGACGCCTTCGAGCAAACAGTGTCCACCGGTAAAGATGGCCGCCATGATTTGTTCAATGACGGCTTCCTGGCCGATGATGACCTTATGCAGCTCCTCGGTCATGAGGTCGCGTCGGCGCTTGAACTGCGTGAGAAAATTA
>JAQGHS010000952.1 GCA_028291605.1 Planctomycetaceae bacterium
CAGGAGATCGCCGCCGACTACCCCGAGCAACATCCGCAGCCGCCCGTCTGTCACCCTGCGGACTATCTGATCATCGCCAGTCGCTTGGGGGATCACCATTGGCTCATCCGCTGCAACGATCCGCAGGAATCTTCTATCTGGCATCTCTCAACACCCGATATGGTGCTGACGGAGACGGACGAGACCTTCGTCGAATGGCTGTATGGGTGGATCTGCGAAGCCAAAACAGTCATTGATAGCGGCTGGTATCATTGAAGCCGCTGCCAGTCGCCGGCGTGAAGGCTACCTTGGAAGGCGCTCCTTGGAAGTCAGTATTCTATTCATTCCGAAAGGCTGCATACCGGCCCTTGTAGATGCCGGCGGCGTCCATCAATTTGCCCACAGCGGCGCGTTCCGCTGCGCTCGGCCCACCGCTGCCAGCCCCGTCGCCAATCCCGGCCGGCAGGGCAATGATTAGACCGCCGGGCACGCCTTGCGTACCGATTCCGGTATACCCGGTTTTCTGCGGATTATCGGTGACCGTCCAAATCGCATACTGCCGAATCTCGAACGGTGCCTTGGCGAACGCGGGACTGGAAATCAACTTGCGCAGTTCCAAGGTCCCTCGACTGTGGGCGAGGACCATGCGGTCGCCAGGACCCGGTGTACCGCGTGCCATGGTCGCACACGCCACGGATAAACTGACAAAGGCATTATCATCTCGCTTGTTCAGTTTAATCACCTTTGGCTCCAAGACGACCATGTCCTGTGGACCCGCCTTGGCCGGCGCGAAGCGGGTGGCGAGGGGCACGATGATCTTCACTTCCGCGTCGGTGGTGCACTTCAGAGAGACGGACAATGCCTCCAGTCCGTCGCCTTTGGCTTCCACCGCGACCAGTCCCTGTGTGAGGGCGTCGCGAATGTCGATCCCTGCAGCAGCAATGGAGCCGGGTGTGGACTGGGGATCGAGCTCCGTGTCGCGCAGTGCTGAAACGCGCCAGAGGCGAATCTCTTTTTGCCCGAGATGAACTGTTGCCAGGTGACTACCATCTCGAGCAACCGCCATGACTTCGATGGACTCAGGCGTCGTGAGAGAGCCGATGGGTTTTGCGGGCTGCTGCTTCTCGGGAATGGCCCACAACTTCAGTTCGCCGCTTTCGTTGAATTTTCGATCCGCGCTCATTTGACGGTCGGTATACCTGTCGCCAGAACCAGAGATGAGGGTTTCGTTGTCGGGCAGAATGGACAATGCGCGGATGGTTTGAGTGTGTCCGTGTACCGTCGAGCTCGGCGTCCATTTCCAGGTGTCCCACAGCTTGATCAACCCGTCCGCTCCACCGGTTGCCAGGATCTTTCCGTTCGGGGAAAACGCCAACGCCGTCACATCACTTTCGTGAGCGTCCAGCTTTGGCAGTTCGCGATTGGCCTGGGCGTCAAAGAAGCGGAGTTGTCCGCCGCGCGTTCCCACGACCAACAACAGACGGTTTGGTGCAATTGCGGCAGACACGAATTCGTAAATGTACGGGACTTCCCTGGTGTCGCGTAGCCCACCCCCCTTCGATCTCAAGACCGTCCTGCCCGCGCCCCCTACCTGCAACACAAACGACTCTTCTCTATTAAAGCCAGCGATCATCCGGCCGGTGCTGGAGTACGAGACCCCTTGCAGCAAGGAGACGGGCACAGCCTGCTCCGCCACCGTCTTGAGTTTGTCCAAGGAAATCAGCTTCGAGCCGGCCAGGAGTGTCTTGCCTCGGGGCGTAAACGCCAGGCAACCAATATCTGACGTCTTCAGGTCCGTGACTGCGATTTGAGTCTTGGTCGAGACATCCCAAAGGCGTAACGAGTACTCTTTACCCTCGACGCCTGCGGACGCGAGCGTCTTACCATCGGGCGAAAACGCGATCGAACTCGGCTGCACATTATGACCACTCAGTAAGTCATATGGCTCGGCACGAACGGAGGGAATCCCGAGCGTGCCGCACCAGGCAATCAGCAGGGACACGACAGTGACCCGCTTCGCTAAACGGATTGAAGGAGTCATGAAATGAGATCCCGTGCGGTCATCGGAAGTCGGAAGGTCGCGGCCTCGCGAACTCAAATCAACGACCCGGTCGAGTCGCTCGAGTTGGTCCGCCCCAACTGGCCCATTTGCAGCACTCAGAATACTGGAGCATCAAGGCCCATAGCAAGTTTTTTGCGATCATCGGACCAGCATCGGTCGTTGAACCCATAAGAGAGCAGCGAATCAGCGGCCTGCTCACGTGACTTCGGACTCAATGCGATAGGTTGTCTTTGTAGCCCCGGAAGGGGCGACCGCATAAAGCCTGGGGCGGAAGCCCCAGGTCGTGGCGCGTGAGAACATCCAAGCCCCGGAGGGGCGGCCGACGATTGTCCGACACGGTTGCGGTCGCCCCTCCGGGGCTTGGATTTTCCCTTTTCGCTAAGTCCTGGGGCTCCCGCCCCAGGCTTTATGCGGTCGTCCCTACCGGGACTACAAAGACCACACTGGTTTTGATTCGTAACACCTCGACGGCCAGCTTGTTCTCGAAGTTCCTTTGACCAATCTCCGCTGTTCGTCGCATCACTACTATTCAATCTCAATTTCGATTCCGCCGACAATCTTAGCGCACACGTTATAAGCAACTCCACCAATGACGACGCCAATGACTCCAAAGACTCCGTACATCACAGGAACGATCAGTACGACCAAGAGGCTTATTCCATTGTTTCCGTTCCCGGCCAAGCTGATCAGGATGAATATCGGAACGATAAGGAGTGAAACGAGCGCGTAGAAAATCCCCAGCAGTTTTCCCAGTTGAAAGGGATTAAAACTCTTGACGACTCGAGTCTGCCGTGACTTTGGAGCAACGTGATTGTCGACATTCAGGGCGGAATAGGGATTGTCGTCCATCTGGGAAACCTTTCAGGGGTGATTAGAACGAATGTTCGCGATACCGTATGCTCAGGTTATAGTCAGTCGAGTGGTCAAACAAGTGTGAGTGGCATTTCGATGCTCGACCCCTAATGTCCCTGCTATCTGGCCGCGACTCGCTCAGTCCAACCGGTCAGCAATTGGCCGACCTATGTCTTCAACTCGGAGATCTGCCGCAGTGTGTCAGCGTGGCAAATTGCTGAGACCGAGGAAGATAAGGCTTGGTCGCGATGCAGCACCTCGCCCAACTCGGTCTCGTTCGTCGGCAGGCCAGGCTCGCAATAGGTCGTGACTTCCTTAAGGATCTGGTCCTGCACGTCAGGATGAATCGACGCCATGGTACTTGCCGATGAGATGGAATTGAGGATTGAACTCAACGCCACGCTCTGGCTGGTCCTGAAGAGCAACTCGTCGGTCGTTTGCGGGGTCTGCTGCAGGCAAAACTGATTGGCCAGTGTCTGGATGAATTCCCGGAAGGGATCTGAGCACATCTGTGACATGACATCAGCACGAGAGCGAGCCGCTTTTTTGACTTGCTGCCAGCGGCCTGCAACGAATCCGTCTCCCAGTTCAACCGGCATGGAATGTCTCCTGATTTGCAGAAAGGCACATTGTACCTCGTTTCACCATCTCGTGTCATCGACTACAATGGCCATTCAGAACGGCTTGACGAATCCCGTACATTATCTCCAGGCAGTAATTTCCATGACTGTTGGCACCGTACGCGGCCCTGCGACGTTACGCTTTCGCAGCAAGATCTGGCTGGAGGTCGACGGCGATTCTGTGTTCTGTCATGGATTGCGGGATATGCTGCAGGCGGTCGAAAGCACCGGTTCGATCAAAGCCGCAGCGACGCACGTCGGCCGCAGCTATCGGTTTGTTTGGGCTCGCATCAAGCAGGCGGAAGAGTCCCTGGGCGCGACGCTCGTCAAGACGCAAGTCGGGGGACGCGGCTCGCGGCGCAGTGAGCTGACCGACGTCGCGCGGAATCTCGTGGTTACCTTCGACGATCTTCGCCAGCGGGTCTTCGAATTGGCGAACGAAGCGTTTGAGCGGCGGATCAAGCCGACGCTTCACCAGCAGACGCCGAGTCACTAAGCTACTACAGTCCGCCACTTGCCGTCAGATGTCCACGTCGTGAGTCGATCGCCCATCGTTGTCCGGGGCCGTGCTCCGTTGATATTTTGCCGGCTTCGGACCATAATCGCACCGACCAAATGGCACGGCGAAACGATTTGCTTTGGGCAACGTCGTCGGTGCTCGGAATTATTCATGGCCCAAGGCTCGCAAGACTGAGAAGCGGAATTATGGCGTCTGGAATGCTGCCTCAGCATGAGGGACTGCGAGCCACGACGCGGCTCGGGTTTCTGGCTACCACCGGGGAAAACGCTCAGACCTGGGAATGGCTGGTCCTCATTGGAGCTGGAATGACGGCGGCCGTGGCCTCGACATTTCTGGACTTCAATCTCCGCATTCCCGGCCACGCCATTCTGCAGGTCGTAGTTCCGATCGCCGCGGGATTGGCCATCGTACCGCGACGGAACGCCGGGACGTTCATGGGGCTGACGGCCCTCATCACCAAGCTGGGCCTGCGCCTGAGTGGGTTTGGCGGTGATGGACTCAGCCTGGGGGCCATGACGAGTCTCACGGCAACTGGTCCTCTGCTGGATTGGACGCTGCGACGGAACCAGGGGGGCTGGCTGCTCTATCTCAATTTTGCCCTGGCTGGATTGATGAGCAATCTGCTCGCATTATTCGTCCGGGGTGCGGCCAAACTCACCGGTTTCGAACACGCGAGCGGACGCCCGCTGGCAGCTTGGTTGGCGCAGGCGAGTGTGACCTACGTCGTGTGCGGCCTGTTGGCAGGCTTGGTCAGCGGCATGCTCTGGTTTTACGGGACGAAGCGTCATCAATCCGCAATGCCGCGAGAGGCGCCGTGATGAACGTCGTCGGTCGTTGTGTTGTAGCCACGCTCGCCAGAGCGTGGGAATCCGGGGGAGTTCACCCACGTTCTGGCGAACGTGGCTACGTCGTAGTTCTTCCTACCATGGAAATATTGATCAAGCAGTCCAGTTGACTCGAGGAGCTCAGATCGTGCAGTGCCCCAAACGTACTATGGCGTCACGAGGATTTACGTTGATTGAGTTGCTGGTCGTGATTGCGATCATCGCCGTCCTGATCGCGCTGCTGCTCCCCGCCGTCCAGCAAGCCCGCGAAGCCGCCCGCCGTTCGCAATGTAAAAACAACCTCAAGCAAATCGCCCTCGCCCTGCACAATTACGAGTCCACCCTCAGCGTGTTTCCCTCCGGAGTGCTGGGGGCCACGGGTGGGAGCTCCGCCAGCGAGAAGCTGACGACATGGTCGGCGATGATCCTGCCGATGGTCGAACAAACGGCGTTGTACAACCAGTACAATTTCAATTTGCGGTTCGACGATGCCGGCAATGCCGCGGTCGTGGTGCAGAAGCTCCCGGTCTTCCAGTGCCCGTCGCAAGACGACGCGATCATCCTGGGTAAATATGGTCCCAGTCATTATGGGGCGAATGCGGGGGTCACTCCCGGCAGCAACGACGGATTGATGTACGCACTCTCTGCCAGCCGCATTCGTGACGTGACCGATGGGACATCCAACACCTTGGCGGCGGGCGAACTGGCGTTTGAAGTGGGCGGATGGGCTCGCGGCGCCATTAACGCGGGTGGTGGGGGAGGCGGGGGTGGAGGCGGTGGCGGCGGTGCAGGCCAAGCGTTCGGCCGCGCGGTCCTCCGTTGGTGGGTCGCTGCCACGGCCGGTTCGCTGTCGGGTTTGAATCCCCCCGTGACCTCAGGCTCCGCCAACGAGCGACTGTATCAATTCTCCAGTGCACATGAGGGCGGAGTCCAATTCGCCCTCGTCGACGGCAGCGTCCGCTTCCTGAGCGAAAACATGAGCTCGACAGTCCTGCGGGCCCTCGTCACGCGTGCCGGCGGCGAAGTCGTGGGCGAGTTCTAACAGATATGCTGAAGAAAATAAGCCAGTGAGCCGCGCCAAGGCGGTGTGAGTCGCTTGCCACGCTCCGGTAAGACTGAGCATGGCAGCGAATTAAAAGAGACAGCGAATCAAGCCGGTCGTGCCAGAATGACAACGGAATCGTCCCATTCGCTGTCTACTTTAATTCGCTGCCAATAACTCTCTTAAGAATTCGCCGTACTGCATGACGCCAATCGACTTCAACCCAGTCGTCGCCCAGTGGACCAACCCGCCAGTGTTTCCAACCTGCCAGCTCAAACTCGCCCGCCATCCATAAGGCCCGCTCGGTGTTGCTGGAATGAATAATAATCGGCCGCACAATCGGCTGCGATGTCAGCCACTGAGCCACCAGATAACCATCACCAGGATCAGAGCAACCCTCTTCCGGCTCTAAGTCGTGATCCAACGAGATCATCGTGGCGGAAGCGAGAAATGGTCCGGCTTCACGAATCATGGCGTGCGCATTCCGCCATGTCTTCAACGGAAGTCTGGGGGCCAGCTCACCCAGCACGGCCGAAAACCGTTCCAGCCGCTCCGCCTCGTCTTCGAGCATCAGAATCATGGAATGCTGCCGCCCCTAACACCTGAGCTCGTCCGCGAGCGACAGCATTCTCCGCAACCACGACGATGACACGCTTCCGCTAGAACCACTCGCTAGGTCGACTTCAGGTCAATGTCTTCAATGAACGACTTCCACCGCCCTCGCCAGTCACGCTCGCTCGGAATTCGTGGTTTGATGAATGCCAGGTACTCTGTCAGAAAGCGAAACCCGCAGAGATCTGCGGCCCGGCGTAACTCATCCTCCGTGGTCTCTGATTCATACAGCAAATTGATCACGTCCGCCAGCAGTCCCTGGGATGTGCGGGAAATCATCTCCATATCGAGGGCGTCGTGATAGCCCTTCCCATAGGAGATTTGACCGTCAGCCAGCAGCAGGAGCGTTTGATCGCCGTTGCAGGCCCAGAGGGGATATGCCACATCTACGTCATCTGGGATGTAGCACGTCCAGCTCCCTTCCACCGGTTCGCACCAGTACCGGAAGCATTCAGGTCGATCAGTGTTGAATACAAACTCAACAAAACTCAATTCAAGCCGCAACTCGGAAGCAACTTGTCGCGTGAAGGGCTGTACCTTGGGGTGGTCCATATCGGACATGTTGTGCTGCTTTACGGTCAAGTTAGGTGGGTTACTTGCAACCTGCGCCTACAAGAGGCATGTTCGACAACCATCCCTTTACCGCTTGATCATAATGCCCATCCCGCTGAAAAACGAATCTTCGAAGTGAACTGTCATTTTCGCGGACTCGGAACTAATTTCTGCATTGATTCGCGATAGTCATCAACGGACTTCCTGGTTCGCAGCAAATGCAGGTCACTTTTCGCGGTGGGACTGGGCATTAGTTTCTTGGGGGGATCGGGTATAAGAATCAGGATCACGGACATAATGACGCACGTCAGCGCGATAATTGAATAGGAGACTCGCTGCATCGCGTAGCCCTGGCTCGACGGCTCATTGGCCTCAGGATGCTTGTACTCCCAAGCCGAAAACCGGCGCCACATTGCTTCAGGCCAGAACACGTAGGGGAGACATATGAGAAAGACAAACAACAGGAATGGCAAAAGGATAGCCAGCGTGCCAGTTTTTGGATCCATGTTCGATAATTCCTTCACTACTGAGCCCTGACAACAGCGTTCTTGTTACAGGTCGCGTGTCAACCCGTATCGCCAGACGAACGCCACCCTCATCCCTCGATCAACCGAAAACGCTCACCAATCGGGATCGAAATCGAGCGGTCAGTCCGCCGCACCTGCGTCAGCGCAAGCGTCTCAAACACAATGGCGATCTCATCCGCAGTCGAGAAATAGAGCCTGTGTACGTACCCCTCGGTGGAAACATCCAGTTCGTCGGACAGGATTTCGGCTCCCGTTCGCACCAATTCGCGAAACATTGACGAGTCCCTCCCCGGCAGCAATACGCCCGCGTAGGCGAGTTCCAGCGTGCTGTACCCGATTTGCAGATTGCCGATCCGTAAGGTGCATGTCAACGTTCCCGCGGTGGTATTCGCAACGACCTGTTCGATGAGTCCGTCATGCAGACTGATGGTAGTCAACCGCGAGAGGTCGTCTGGCAAAGCAGGCGCAAGAGTTCGCACATGCGTTTCGTACGCCAGCGCGACCGCCTCCGCGTGTTCATCCGACAGAGCACCCGAATGCCATTCCCGGGTGAAGAACTTCATGTATTGCATCGGATTGACCGCACACGATCTGTTTAGCGACCTGAGTTCCGCGTGTACCGCACACGGAGCAGACAATCGCACTAATCTAAACGCGGCACACTCCGTCTTGGATCACAATTCAGGGCAGATTGTTGCCAGAATCCAAGTCAAGGCCCCCAGTAGAGATGTGGCGGACGATGCTTTCGATAGGGGGCAATAGATCTTTAAGTTGCTCCTGGCGTTGCTCCGAAAGATCGTAGTATTGCTCCTTGTCGGGAAGAATCATTCGCAATTCGCCGCTGCCGAGCCAGATCAGCCCTCGGGAAACAGCAGCCAGATGATAATACCGAAGAAGCCCGTAATCGCCAGAGCCACGTGTAACGCACCAACGCTCACGATGCCGGCCAAGGCATTGCCGGAGGCAAACGGCCAGAAGGGGTGCATGTCGTAGTGCATGCAACTGTCCAGCAGGATGTGCGAGACCCCACCCAGCAGTCCCGCCACCAGCGATTGAGTCCACATGCGACGAGCCGGCGTGGCTCGCAAGCCGCGCAGCCATGTGGAATCGTCAGGCAGTCGAGCCAGCACAAACCTCGCCACGAGGAACATCACCAGCGCCGCCACCACACTCATCGCCACTCCGCCGACATAGGTGTGCAGATAACGATGGAGAGGCGGTTCGCCCCGGTGCATGTAGTAGAGCACCTCCAAATCAATCAACACATTCGCCAGCACGAAAGACGTCAGCCAGAACTGCCGCGGCGCACACCCCTTGACGAGGAATCCCGGCCCAAAATGAAACGGCGTGAATGGCATATACGTTACTTCTGGCGGATTGCTAACTTTGACGGGGCACTAGTGTTCGATGATCGCATCTGGCAACAGCGCCCGCAGTCGATTCGCTCCCTTCTCGGTAATTCGAGTGTGGCGAATGTCGATGATCGGAACGCCCTTCAGCTTGGCCAGCTCGGGCACCGCTGAATCCGTATACGAGAAACTATCAAACGTGATCCGAGTCACTTCTCCTTCGTCATCAGTCTCCACACTCGCGCCAAGATCCGCCAATCTTTTGAGATCATCCGGAACAAGCAATGGCGATTGGGGCTTTGGATAAAAGAGCATGCCACAATGGGGACACACAACATCGCCGAGCGGTTCACCGGGAGCAACCGACATGCGTTTGCCACACACGGGACACTGGCTCGGTAAGCCTTCTGTCGTGCGGGTTGCGTTGTTCATTGTATCTGGTTTCCGGTCCCAATCTTCAACATTCCTTCCCAACAGAGCATTTGAGCTCCGCTCAGTGTGATCGCTTATGGGCGAAACGTAATGTTGGGGTCTTCCACGTCAGAAGGGAACGATCTGTAGAATTTCGGGAACAGCGCCAGACCGAGGACCGCGCCCCAGGACAGGAGTGCAATGCTGCCCAGCTCGCCGGATTGAGACAACAGGGCAATCAATGGCACACCGATGGTCGCCAGACAATAGATGAAGTCTGCCGACTCATAAAATTCTGAGGTGTCAAGGTCCATGATTCGCCATCCGCTGGAGGGGCCTTACGCATCAGTTAAGTTGTCGACTGATCGATTGCCTCGATTATCCCACGTTGGATCGTGAATCGCCATCTTATTCCACGGCGGGATGATCATCAGTAACGCAACGCGGGAACACCAATGAGGGCCTCATCCATTTCGGCACCGAAGAATTCGCATTCCATTCCCAGCAACTTGTCGCCCTGAAATATACCCTGCAAGTCATAATTGCCGTCGCCATAGCCGGATGACATGGCTAACAGCGCAGCATGACTGGTTGTGTCGAGTTCCACTTCACTCCAGGCGTCGGCGTTCAGTGACGCGGCGACTCGTTCGCAACTGTTTTCCGTGCGGATCGAAAAATCGATAAACGTATAATTTGCGAATTCAGGGAACGTCTGCAGATAGGCCGTGATCTGCTCTTCCAGTTGCTCGGAGATCGGCTGAACGGACCTCATCGAGATGATGCTGTGCGGGACCCATTTTACGCCGAACCTTTTCTCGATCAACTTGGCAACCCTAGGCGAATCTTTGCCGGATGAGTGTCCGATCCTGGCAGGTCCGACTTCGGTCCAATACTTCTGGCAATCCTCGCTGTCGACCGCCACAACCATTCCACTCCCGACATAAATGCCTCCTATGCTGCGTTGTGAGTCGGTAGTGCCGGGTTGAAATCGAATTCCAATCTTGGCCAGGCGCGAAAATCCCCCGGGATACCGGACGCTTAACGCCTGCACCGAGTGCTCCCCGGGCGGAATACCCTCGATCCGCGCCAGCTCGCTGACGTAGCTCGGATCACCAAACAGCAAACATCCCGAGTCTACACGAATGGTGCCAACCTCAGTTTGCTGGCAAACGGACACAGCGGGGCCGCGTTTGAGTTTGAACCAGTCCATCCAGCCCTGCATAGTTCACCTTTAGCGGAGTTCGAGGCTTTAATGTATTAAACGCGTTCCCAGACGCAAAAATCAAAGTCGTAGGGGCAACCCAAGACAATGAATCGGCCATCGGGCGAAAACGTGGCTGCCGCCCAGTCCCCGGAAAAGTTCTTGAAGTTCGCTGACCATACCACTTCACGATTCTGGACGACGTAGATGTACCGCTCTTCGGCATCCAATTCTAATTGTTCTCCAGCTTGACCAATGAGCAGTGGCCGTCCGGGAAACAGCCCAATGATCTCCCAGTCGTTTCCTCTATAAGAACAGATCCCCGTGTCGGGGTTATAGAGATCATACTCGGCGAATTCCGGATCGCTTTCCACAGTGACCTCGGGGGCCAGGTGGACGAGGTGCGTACCTTCATACGAGACGATCAAAACCGTGTCGTCCTGGGGGACCGAGAATCCCAGCATCCGCTCGCAGATGTACGGGAACGAAAGTGGTCGCCACTTCGCAGTCAACAGATTTCACTCCTCACGCACAGGTTTGCCCGAGTGTACCGGGCGACTCGCCATTCAAGACAGGAGACTACCATCACAGAGTTCATGTCACCAGCCAGGTAGTCCAAGTTGTGCCTGACGCTGGGGCGATCTTCGACCACGACGTGGAATGCGCAGCGGATACTGGGCTCAGCAATCGTCCGGCAATCGCTGTGTCCGCAATTCTTCGTAGGCGAGCGTCCGGCGTGAGCCGGATGGTTGTTATACGGCCTCGATCAACCAATCCGCGTCGCTCCTATTCCGCCACCCCCCTTGCGGGATTGAAATCAGGATGAATTCTGACCCTGGAGGGGTCGTAGAGAGTAGCCGGTGGTTGAGGAGCGGAGCGACGACACCACCGGTTAGGTCGTCATCATGTTCGCATCCTGGAGGGATGCCAGAGGGAACGACCTTGCGGTGGCTCAATTGGAAATGTTCTGCGATCCCTTCAGGATCGAGGGGAGGTACGAGGACGTTGTCCGGTGGTGTCGTCGCTTCGCTCCTCAACCACCGGCTAATCTCTGGAATCCCTTCGGGATGCAATACTTCCTCCACTTGACACTGTGACCGAAACACCAGCGCCACTTCAAAACGTGCGATCCCGGATAAAAGACATGTCTCGTCGAAGGGCAAAAAAACACGGCGGCCAGGGCGGCCATCCTACGGCCGAGGTGATAGAATGGGGACCACGGGCAGGGCTCCTCGACGGGTGAGGACCACGAATTTGCGCAACTTTCGGCCACATTTCTTGAGAAGCAACTTATGCTACGCACGTCACTGTTCATTCTACTGGCTACGTTGTTCACACATGCTGGCTCCGCAAGCGCGGTCGAACTGCGGCAAGTTGTTTCCCGCGAGCATCCGGCGATTCAAGGGACCGGGAACGGTCTGACAATCGGCCGGGACGGAAAGATTTATGTCTCGGGAGTCGATAGCGCGGGTGGCTACGTGCTGCGGATCAGCCGCGATGGCACCCAGAAATTCGGCATGACGACGAACTATGCCATCACCGGGGTGGCCGCGCGGGCGGACGGACTGTTCGCCACATCGAACGCTCACTTCGCCAAATCGGTCAGCGTCTACGACCAGACCGGCCGCGAGCGAGGTAAAGTCGGCGGGTTCACCGGCAACGACGAGGTGGGCTGGGATGGTCCGGGGACGCTCGAAGTCGGTTCCAGTAGTGACTTCTTTGCGCTCGATCAGCACGTCGGCCGCATCGTGCGGGTGAACTCGGTGGGAGAAATCGTGCGCAGCTATCCGCTGCCCAAGGCGAAGGACCTCGCTCCGCAACGCATGTGGACCTACGCCTTTCGCGTTCACGAATCAGCCGAGCAGTTCTATTTCGTAGTCGGGAACGAAATCCAGTGCTGGAGTTTCGCGGGAGCGAAACGTTGGTCGGTCCCCGCCCGGGTGGCTGGTGATCCATGGGGCGGATTTACTGGCGGTTTCGATGTCGATGATGCCGGCCGATTAGTCGTGAATGACGGCACCGATGCCAAGATTCGACAGTACGATTTGCAGGGCCAGCCGGTCGGCGAATTGACGCTCAATATGGGCGACCGGGCTGCCAGTCCCCAGCGACGCATCAGCCATCTGCGGGTCTTCGGCAATGAAGTCATCGTCCGACAGAAATCGGACACCGAGATCTTTCAAGTCTATGACCGGACCTCCGGCGCCTTGCGCAATGCAGTCTCGATTGACCATGAGCAGTTCGTGGTGGCCTGGCCGACGGCCGTGTGGACCGCGGGTGAGACCGTCCCCTTGACGATCAAGTTCGAGGCCTTCGGCCGCCCCGTGCAGCCGAATTTGAATGTCTGGTTACGCCCGCTGGGAACGGTCAAATTCCAGAAACTGCCGGTGCTCAAGGATGGGGTCAATGTTCCGGCGACAGCGTCGGGACTGTATCAAGTGCGAATCGGATCGGGTCTCGAGGGGACCCAATCGGAATTTCAGATCGACGCGGTGGTGGAAGTCCGGCCGAAAAATGCGGTCGGCTCGTTGTCGATGTTCACGCCGCTGAATCGCCGGAGTTATCGGCATGGGGAACCAATTCCGGTCTCGATTCGCTGCCGCACGGTGAAGCCGGAATCATTACCGGAAATAATTGAATTGAAGCTCAGCGACGACGCCGGCAAAGTCCACTTCACGCAAAACGTGAAGATCCAGAGGCCTGCAGATCAGCCCACCGAAATTTCTATCCCGGCTACGGTCACATCGCCGCTGGACGCCGGGGAATATCGGATCACGACGACCCTCGCTGGATGGACCATTGCTGACCAGTTTCTGTCAATCGGCAACGGTCTGTCCCCGGCAGAAAAGACGCCGTTCTACCGTGTCCGCCACGGCGACTACTCCGCGGCGTACCCGAGTTCCGTGACCTTCTACAATGCACCGGAGCGAGTCGCACAGCATCTGGATTTGACTGGTAAAATGCGAGAGAATTTGCTCGTGGATCGACTCGGACATCCGGGGAGCGGCGTCCTGGGTGAGATTCCGAACACGTTGCGTGAGGCCGATGTGCAGGCCCGGCTGCAAGCCGATCCGATTGCGGTCGCTCCCGAGAAGGCCGAGTTCGAAGGCCGCATCAAACAGACGATCGCCGGTTATGGTGCACACGGGATCGAGCAGCGGGCGATTTTGCTCTACATGGATGCCGGCTTACCGGTCGGGACGGGTTTCGACAAACGCACGGCCGCTGAGTATTCCCGCGACATTCAGTCCGTGACGAAAAGCCTCGCCGACTACCCCGCCTTCCGCGGCTGGAGCTGGGCGGCCAACTGGTGGATCGAGAAACGCGACTCGACCCTGGCCAAATCCCCTGAGGAAAAAGCGGCCTATGAAGCGGCCTACAAAGCCGCACAGGACACCGGCCGCTGGGCCCCGGTGCTCGACACGGTGTCGGACCGCTGGGTCGGGCAGGCCGTGCAGGCGGAACAGCAGTTTCGTAAAGCACTCAACGAAGCCTCGTCCCGCAAGCTGATCAGCGCGATGACCGGGCCGTATCGGCAGCCGGGTATTCTGCCGCCGTTGACGTATGCCAATGCCGATGAAGTCGATCTGCACTTTCAGGCCGAGCAGATTCAATGGCCGATGATGTCGGCTCATAACGTCGACTTCTACAAGCGGCCGGGCAAGCCGGCCTGGGCACATCCGGAAGTGTGGAACGACGACGGCACCGGCGGCCAGATCCTGTCGGCGGAACTGCAGATGGTGATGCGCGGCGTCAATGGCATCGGTCAGTCGGGATCGACCAAGGGGTACGGAAGCGTCGACACGGACCTGCGCGGCATGGGACCGGGTACGACCTCGGTCCACCGGCAGCTCAACAGTTGGCTCGCCGCGTATGGCCCGTGGCTGTCGTCCCTGGAAGCCAGTGACCGGATTGCCATTCCTGTCTCCACGCGGATGATGCGGATGGAACTCAACTGGCAGGGGATCGGCGGGTTCTATTTCACACGGCTATTCGAAGCCTACAACGCCTGCTTGCGAGCTCACCGGCCCGCCTCGTTCGTCTTCACCGAGGATTGCCAGCCCGACACATTGAGCAAATTCCCGGCGGTGTTCATCGTCAGTCAGACCGTCGACCTCGACCCGCAATTGCAGGCGGCGTTGAGTGCCGCCGCCAAGGCCGGCGTGCCCATCTTCACTGACCAATCGTCTCGGGCGGAGGTGTTGAAAGATTTCTCGCCACGCAAGTTAGAGCGGGAATTCACGCACCTGGAGAAGGAGCATCATCTGCTGAACGACGACAGCGCCTTCTGGAGATATCGCGAGTTCATCCTGGATCACGCAGCGTTCCTGGCCGAGTCGTGGAAAGAGGCGGTGGCTCCCGTCGCCAAGTGCCCACATCCGGAAGTGTTGTTGACCGAACGGCGAGTGGGTGACGCCCGCGTATTGTGGGCCGTGAACGATGCCGCCGTGCCGCTGGAACCGGGCCATTTGTGGCGCGTCAGCCTGGCGATCGGCAGCCGGATGCCGGTGCTTACGGATATCGATTGGCCGGCAGCGCGGGACCGTGACGTGTACGAGTTGTTCTCTGGGAAGAAGGTGGATGGTTCACAGCCATTGGTGACCGATCTGCGAACGGCCCCGGCGCGGATCTTTGTTTCGCTGCCCAAACAAGCTCAACCCGAGAAACTGGCGGAGCGCGTTCCCACCCGCGGCCCGCGCCCGGTGATCGAACCGTTCGGAGCCAGGATTCGCGATCTGGTATTGAGTGACGATCAGCGTAACGCGCTGGTCACCCTGGGAGGATGGGATCGCAATGTGATGTTGATCGACTCGCAATCCGGGGCCGTCAATCAACAGCACAAGATCGGACATCATTTCGCTTACGCCCCCTCGGCCACTCCGCAAGGGTTTGCCGTTCAAGGCTACGATTTGAAATCCGCCGAGGGGTACCACCTCTATATGCTGGGCGCCGGCAGTAGTACCACCGGCACCGCGGCCCAGCGACGTTTTGCACTCTACGGGTTGCCCAAGCGTGGTACCAATTGGGCGGTCGGGCGTCAGTGGTTGGAACAGATTAACAATTTCGCGGTGGCACCGGACGGAACCTGGGTCGCGTCGGCGGGGGACCTCGGACTGGTCGTGTGGTCCAGTGATGGAAAGAAACTGTGGTCGCTGGACTGGTGGACGACCGACCGGCAACGCCGCCGGTTGCTGGCCGCCGACCCACAGACGCTGATCGCTTATGACGGATACACGGCCACCGCCCACAACGCGCAGACCGGCAAGCAGCAGTGGTCGTACCCGCTGGGCGAAACCGGCGTCTTGACCGGCGCGGCCGCGAGTGCCGACGGAAAGGTCATCACGCTGCGTTCTACTGCGAAGGGGGGACGCATCTTCGTGCTGCGAGACGGCAAGCTGGCGAACGAATTGGCCACTCCCGCGGATGACTATGCTCTGTCTCCTGACGGTCAATTTGCCGTCGTCACCTGGCGCGATGAACTGCGGCTCTATGAAACCGCGGGTGGACTGCGGTGGACTGCCGTGGCCGACGATGTGATTCGTAATCCCCGGTTCAGCCCGGACGGCCAGCGCCTGTCAGCGGGAACCGAGCTGGGTACGTTGCTGGTCTATGACATCCAGGGACAATAACTGCTGGAACGGGACATGGAAGCCTTGCCCGTCACCGCGTGGCTTAAAGATGGCGGTTTGCTGGTCGGCACGTGGATGGGACGACTGTCCCGTTTGAACGCCGATTATGTCGCGACATGGTCAACCACCTTACAGTCGGACGCGAAGACCTCGGACCTGAACCTGTTGTCTACCGACACGACCCCGACCACTCGCATGGAGGGTTGGGGCAATGCCGCACCGGAACCCGCGCCGCTCACGCCGAATCTGCTGACGCTGACGGAGGCCTTGATTGACGCCCGCTGCGAACCGACCTCATCTGGAGACCCGCGCACCTGGCAGCACAAGGTCGATCTGCTACGCGACGGCGACCCCGCGGTCCCGAAGAGCCCGTGGCTCGAATGGACCGACATCAGCTACGTGGATTCCGGTTGGAAGGGGAAGCTAGTCGTGCAAGCGGATATGTTCCGTTCGCAAGTGCGGCTGAAAGGGATCACCATTGTCGAAGATGCGAAGCATCCCGAATCCTGGACGCGCGACACTCGGCTCGAGTGGTGGGATGCGACCGCGGAAAAGTGGCAGACTGGACCCTACCTGCTATTTGATGGACACGCTGCGAGCGGCGGTGGCGACACCGTGACGCACACGCATTGGTTCGACAAGCCGCTCGAGGCGGCGAAATTCCGGTTCGTATCGACCGGCGGCGCTTCGTGGCCCGTCGGCAATCTGCGCTGGGGAGAGTTGGTGTTCCATGGCGAGGTCCTGGGACCGTCGCACCCCGACGCCGTGGCGAATCGACCCGTCGCCGTTCTGTTTGACGAACGGGAAGACGTCCTCAAGAATCTCTTGGCTTATGGCGACTACCCGTTCGCCTTCCGTTACGACGATGCGGCTTCCGGCGGAAAGTGCCTGGCACTCACCCGCGCCGGCCTCACCACGGCCACCTACCGTCCTCCGTTCGGACACGTACTACCCAACTGGGACTTCGAAATCGTCGAAAACCCCGAGCGATCGGGCCAGTATCGATGGCTGGAATTCTCCTGGAAGGCCGCCGCTCCCGACACCAAAGGCGTGTCACTCCGAGTGGGCCCACATCATGGCGCCGGAGTCGCCCTGAGTGCCGGAGAACCGACGCCATTTGAAGGAGCGGTGGTCGTCAAGCAGGCCGCATCGGCACCCTCCAGTTGGGAGACAGTGCGGGTGGACTTGTGGAAGTTACACGGCAGCAAACCATTTTCGATCCGCAGCCTGTCCCTGGGAGCGATCGGCGGCGGTGCGCTGTTTGATCGGATCCGTTTAGGCCGCACGGAGAAGGATCTAAACGATTAGCGGCGGCAGCAATGGTCCGTAGGACGGGCACTCTTGCCCGTCTGCATTGGCGATTCGAATTCAGAGACGGGCAAGAGTGCCCATCCTACAGAATGAGTTCTACGACCTGGAGAAATCACCGTGATCCGCTGCTGCATTCCGCTGATACTGCTGGCGTCTTCCAGTCTCCTTGTCCTCACGGCTTCGGCGCAGGAACCGGCGCCGGCCCCCAGGGCCTACCTGCTCAATGTCTCTAAAGGACAATCCTTCACTAGCATTGGTTCCGACGTCAAAACGAAGCCGGTACTCGTCAATGACATTTGGGAACTCGACGGCGGCCGGGCAATTAAAGTTGCGTTCTCCAAGGGAGACTCGGTCGGGGACAGCGCGGCCAAGGTCAAGAACTGGAAGCCTTTCACCACTCTGCGGATCAAGATCTTCAATCCGGGCAAGGACACGATCAAACTCGGACTAAACATCTCTCACAGCCTAAGCACCAACTACAACACGCGGATCGAAATCCCCATCGAGGTCAAGCCTGGCAAGAATGAAGAGATGTGGGCGATCGAAGGCCTGAAGAACAACAATGCCTCCCTTGCACCCCTCACCGACATCCGCAGTTGGTACTTCGCCGACAGCGAAAACAAGGGACCGACGCTTTATTTCGGTGATATCGTGCTGGAAGACGTCTTGGCTCTAGACGCAAAGGCGAGCAGCCCAGGCTCCGGCGGCCTGAACCCGCAAGTCGGCTATAAGATCAAGGGCACGTTTGGCACAACCAACATCGACCTGACCATCACCCCCTTCGTGATCAACCAGGCAATCGCCGTTTTGGCTGCACCGCAGGCTCCGCCGCAGCAGCAGTCCCACGGCGATCCGGCACGGCTCGAGCGCATTCGAGCGGCCAAGATGCCCAAGATCAGCGAGCCGATCCTGTTCGGCACGCCGGAGGCTGACGCCATCGTCTCCGCATTGGAAGTCTTTCCCGCCGATAACCCGTGGAATCAGGTCGTCGAGGATTGGCCCGTGCATCCCAATTCGCAAAAGATCATCGAATCGATCGGTGTAAACAAGAAGTTCCGCTACAACACCGACATGGGCTACGTCCTGATCCCGCCTGGTCAACAGCCGATCGACGTCAAGCTGGGCTCGGCCTCTGCCGAGTCGGACCTGGGTCCCTATCCCGTGCCGGACAATACGCCCATCGAAGGCTATCCGGCCAACTACCCGGGCCTGAGTCTGGAAGAAGTCCAGCGGAAGGATGAAGGGGACATCGACCGGCACGCGTTGATCATCGACCCCACCAACCGCATGCTCTACGAGTTCTATCAGATGCGCAAGACCGACAAGGGGTGGACCGCGTCGGGTGCCGCCATCTTCGACCTGAAGACCTATAAGCTGCGGCCCGATGGGTGGACCACGGCCGATGCGGCAGGCCTGACGATCTTTCCTGCGACGGTCCGTTACGATGAAATCAAGCGCGGCATGGTCGAACATGCCATGCGGGTAGGAGT
>JAQGHS010000953.1 GCA_028291605.1 Planctomycetaceae bacterium
AGAAACAGCATCTCTAGTTTGTGAAATCCTCTTAGATGCTCAAGGTCGGTATCTGTGATGGCCCGGCCTTCCAGTGATAAGTGCGTCAGGCTCGTCAAATGTGGAAGATATTTCAGACCTGCATTGCTCGTTAAGGGGGATCTCAACCTTAACTCTTCCAGTTCCGTCATTCGTTGGAGATGCATCAGGCACTGATCTGTGATGTGTGGCCCGGCGAGTTCGAGATTTGTCAGTCTCCGCAACTTGGCGAGATGTTTAATGCCGGCATCAGTGATTGTGTCCGATTCGATTCTGACCACCGTCAGGGGAGCCTGGCCACTCAAATGAGCGAGCCCCGCGTCGGTCACCTCAGACCGACTGAGAAACAGCATGCAATTCCGCGGCTCATCAAAGTCACTGTAGGTCAGCGTGAAGAGCTCACCAATCAGCGGCATGTCATCGTCGTCGATCATAACGAAATCATTGTCGAACTTGACGGATCGCAGCAATCCCTGCCTCCAGCCGAAATCCATCCACGTCGGCAGACACTCGTCGAAGGCCAGTTCACAAGCCGGGTTGATTCCCCTGGCATTGAGCTCGGCGATGATCTGCTGGGCCCGCCACGCAGGATAGGCCAGCCGCACCAACCCCGCGATCGCAAGAGCGAAACACAGTCCCCCGAGCCACCAGCGCGCCCGAGCACCTCGCAATCTGGGCTCCGTGGGATCAGGCATCTCGATAGTCCAGCGGTTGTCAGATAACACCAAGGTCAGTTGAACCCGCGTGTACCGCGCAAGTTACCACTGATTCTAACTCAGATACGAACCGCGTCCCATGTCAGGTTGCAAGGGGTTACACCGTTAATGGATCGTGTCGTCGTGTGCGCCTTCTGGAGCGCTACATAATGCCCCAAATCTACCGAATCGTCCCATTCGCTGTCTCCTTGAATTCGCTGCCAATAATGGGACAAAGACAGACGGAATCGCTCAGACTGCAGTTCAATGCGACGTGTGCCGCGTGCGGATCTTGGTTAGAATCAGCGTTCACTCATGTGGCGCACGGGTTATGCTGGGCGTCACGCGATCATCTCTGAGGTCGTGATGGCTCCCATCAGAAAACCGATTCCTGTTACTGCTGTGCCGCTCGGTGCGTGTTTTCTCGTGCCCGCAGAGCTGAAGAATGTTTACTTCTGCAGCATGTTCACTATCGTGATGACCAAACGCAGTCCAATCAATGACGCACACCCGAAACAGGCGCGCTAACTCGGGAGAAAGAGGCTGACATGAGAGCTCAATCGATGGTGCTGCTAATCCTGCTCCTGGCCGCAGGCTGTCTTGACGTGGCGCCGCCTCCGCCGGTCGTGACTCCCTCGCGCCCCAACGTTAACCGTGCCGACCAGTACATCTCCTCGTGGACGAGCATGGGAATGTGGATGCCGGATGGGCAACAGATCCAATTTTTCAGATCCGACTTCGCACAATCCAAGGACAAACTCCAGGGGGCACTCGCTGCCAAGGACGCCGACGTGCGGCAGCGGGCCGCGTATGTCATCCAGAAGATTGGCAAAGACGCACGAACGTGTGGGCCCGAATTATTGGAACGGCTCAAAGTGGAGCCAGTGCGACTGGTCCGGATCTACATCATTGATGCACTGGCTGCCGTGCGGTATGACGTGCCCGATGCCATCACGGAATTAGCGCGTCGCTTCGAGTCCCTCAGCGACGAAAATATCCCGCGCAGCCCGGTCGACTATGAATACGCCGATGTCGACGAAAAGATCAACATAGCTGCCGCGCTCTACGTTCTCAACAAGGATGCGAACAAGGAACGCTACCTCCAATTTGTGACGCAATGGTTGAAGGCCCCAGCGAGTAACTTGTCGCACGAGGAGCTGAGAGGTTACGGGGAGCGTCGTTGGGTGGCGGTGATTTCGCTGGAAGGGATGCCGGGCGCGACCTCGGCCGTGCCGCTGCTGGAGGCCATGCTCGAGGAAAAGTCCGCGGAGCCCTGGGTGGCGATTCATGTGCCCCGAGTCCTCAAGGCACTTCGACAGGGCGACGGTCCCTGACCAGGATTTAGCCCGACGTGTGAAGTCACCCTTTAGACTACGAGCGGCAGTGCGAGACGGCACTACTTGCCAAGTTCGGCGAACGATTTGCCGCCACGCTTGATGAGCATCTCACGAAGTACTTTCGACAGCGCGAAATCGACAGCGGTTCGGGGCTCCTTGCCCTTGGTTTCGTGAGTGCTGACATTGACATCAGCCCCGGCATCCAGGAGCACTCCGGCCGCCACGCTGTGTCCGTTTTTGGCGGCCAAGTGCAGCGGCGTCAGACCCGCAAAGCCTTTTCCAATGGGGGCGGCGTTCGGGTCTGCCTCATACTGCAGCAGCAGCTTGACCATCTCTGTTTCACCTCGTTCTGCGGCGGCGTGCAGCGGTGTATGTCCGTCAAACTGAGAGGGCACGTTGACGTCAGCCTCGAATTTGGTCAGCAGTTTTACCATTTTCAAACGGATCTCAGGAGTGACCGTCTCTGGACATGAAGTATCGGCGAGAGCTCCCGTCGTCGCGATTTCCAATGCACTCGGACCGATGTCTGACAGCGTCGCATTGGGGCTCGCCCCACGCTCTAGCAAGACTTGCAGGACATCGACCTGCCCGTAATACGTGACCATCGCCACCACGTCATTGGGGACAGCGGTCTTGGCCCGTTGCAGCAAGAGTTCCACGACATCGCGTCGGCCCTGGGTCGCTAGTCGCGACAGCGGACTTCCA
Organism: Planctomycetaceae bacterium; assembly: GCA_028291605.1. Lineage (GTDB taxonomy): Bacteria > Planctomycetota > Planctomycetia > Planctomycetales > Planctomycetaceae > JAKFVC01. Next base: position 2,756 of record JAQGHS010000953.1, read on the forward strand.
TGCGGCGATTTGGGCTGCGGATCGATCCGTGCCCCTGCGTCCAGTAGGATCTGTCCCATCGCTTTCGACGTTGCCAGATGCAACGGACTCAGTCCTTCGACATCCTGGCAGTTCACGTCCGCCTTGGCGCCAATCAGCGCACGAGCCATCTCAAGCTGGTTCGATTCACTAGCGAAGTGCAGGGCACATTTTTTTCCGGGGCCCGTCTGATCGACCGGTGTCCCCGATGCTATCAATTCCTTAACTCGTGCGACATCGCCCCGCACGACGGCCCGGGAGAACTCCGTCTGACCGTCTTCCGCAGCCTTCGCAGTCAGCTGCTCCACTAGTTCAGGAGATTTCATCCGTTGAGCCAGGCCGAGGGGCGTATCACCATTCAGATTCTTGGCGTTCACGTTGGCCCCGGCGTCGATCAGCACCTGCACCACC
>JAQGHS010000972.1 GCA_028291605.1 Planctomycetaceae bacterium
TGGCGCCTTTCCGGAACTGATTGCTGCGACGGGAGGCGGAGCCTTGGTCGCACCCGGGGACCCGACGGCATTGGCGGCACAATTGGAAGATTTTCTGGTGAATTCCGCGGTCCGAGTGCAATTTGGAGCACAGGGGCGCGCGGTCGTTCATGCCCGTTATCATCCCCAGGCTCTGGCGACACAAACGCTCCAATTGTTTCAAGCTGCGCGCCGGGAAAAGTCACTGTAGGACTTTTCTCTTTCGTCACCGCCGTGGATTACGGGCATACAGTTCATTGCCTCCACGTTCCGAAATCTCCTGAGTAAAGCGTGCGAGGCACACAAAACTCGACCCCAGACGCTCACTTACACCAAAGTGGGTGCCGACAAGTCCAATATAAAACATGAAGAAATCCGATCTGGCCGCGAAGAAGACGCCGGCTGGGTAAAATCGCCATATTTTACCTGACAGGATAGATCCTCGTGGGTGATTCTCCTTGACTATGACCGGCCAGGATTTAGACTACGTATGTGCGAAAGTTCGTAATCCAGTAATATGGATGTTGTCAGGCTCCGGCGCTGGGCTGCAAAATCGAACTAAAACGCCGCTCCTCTCTATTCGAAATCACGCGTGGCTCGCACCTCGCTCTGATCTGGTAGAAACGAGCGACGCGCATGGCAATTCACCAAGTCGTCGTCAATGGCGGTCAGTGTATCGGTTACTGATACTTCACAGCCTTGCCGACGTCACACGACATCAGCGAATAACGACATCCCCGACGAGCTTTGATCTCGTTCTACAAGATTTCTTCTACCGGTCCCCCGTAGGAGTGAGTTCATCATGGCAGCAGCAGCTTCTTCAAAACCCGGAATGGTGCATTACTTCTGCGCCTTTTTCGCGGTGTGCAGTTTGATCCTGGGTGTCGCACTGTATCTCAGCAATAGCGGATACAACGAACGTGAGGCTGCCTGGCAGGCCGAAACCAAGAAAGCGAACGACGCCACCAGCGCCGCAGCCCGTGGCCTCGATCAAGTCACTGCGTTGAAGAAGAAGATTGGCCACGAGTTCGAAAACGTGGGAACCGACGGCGAACAGAATGCCAATACGGTCCTGGGTGCCATGAACGCGAATATTGCCCTCGCGGGTGATCTCGCTCAGCCAACCTTCGCAGCCACGCTGCTGAAGCTGGTTGAAGAAAACAGTGCCCTGAAGAATCGCGTGGCCGCGGCAGACGTCGATGTCGCTGCACTGAATGTCCGGATTGCAGCACTCGAAGGCCAATACCAGCAAAAGGTGACGGCGGAAGCGGATGCGAAGACGAAAGTGGAAACCAGTCTGGCCAGCCTGACGAACGAATCAGCCGAAGCGCGGGCTCAGAAGGATAAGGAAATCCAAGAGCAACGCGATGCCCTCAAGCAATCGCAAGACGATTACGCGAAGCTGGAAGACGAGTTCAAGAAGCATACGGAACTTTCCGACAAGCGGATCAAGAACCTGACGATTTCCATCAATATTCTGAAGGACGAGATTCGGCACCTGCGAAACTATGGGTTTGAACACCCACTGGGATTGATTCGCGAAGTTAATACCGATGCCAACTCGGTAACGATCAACCTGGGTTCTGCCGATCGGTTGTCGAAACGGCAGACGTTTAGCGTCTATACCAAGGCCAACAGCGGTGTGGCTCGCGGAGCGGAAGACATTAAAGGCTCGATCGAAGTCACCAACATCCTGGGGCCGCATCTGGCCAGTGCCATCATCACCAGTGAAACCATTCCCTCCGATCCGATTTCTCCTGCCGACCCCATCTACACTCCCACCTGGAGCCCCGGCCGATTCGAGAAGTTTGCGTTCGTCGGCAAGTTCGACTTCGATGGTGACGGCAAGCACGATGAAGCCACGTTGCGAGAATTGATCCAGACCAACGGTGCGATGATTGGTGCCGAAGTCGATCAGAAGGGTGTCCGCAACAATCGCAAGATTGACCATGAGACCAAGTTCCTGGTCGTGGGTGAGATCCCCGACCCGACCGAAATCGTCGAACCCGAAGAGCGTCGTGCGGTTGAAGAAGTGAAGAAGCATCACGAGAAGATGAAGCAGGAAGCCGACGAACAGGGTATCACCGTCGTTCGCAAGAATGACTTCCTGAGCTGGATGGGCTATCGCCCGCAATTCAAGTTGTTCAAGGTCGGCGACCCCCGCCCCAACAATCTGCCCGGCTCACGGACCAACGGCAACTCATTCAGCTCTGGCAAGAAGACCGGTACTGAGAAGAAGTACGACAACAAGTAGTCCGGCCACTCAATCCAAATCAACGCTCAACCTCCCGAGATCCGGGGAGTTGAGCGTTTTTTCATTGCCGTGAGGGGTCGGGCTCAACCATCAACAACATGATCACAGAAACGAAGATTTTGGAACGCTAATCCTCACTGATCAACACTAATCCAGACATCTCAGATGGAAATCGAAACCGGCGCTCACTTCTCGTCATTGATTCAGTCTTGATCAGTGTCGATTAGCGTAGATCAGTGTTCCAAAAAACTCTTCCCTCCCTTTCAAGCGCAGTCCCGCCACCAACTCCATCGACAATCTCCACGGTTTTGCCATCGCCCTGCGGTCGCCAGCTTGAATTCACCAGTCAATTATCAGACGATAACCAACGTCCCGGCACACCACGGTCTTCGAGCCATGTGCCAGAAGGCCGGGCCGACACACAAATCACTCACATCAATGAGGCAACTATGTTGACACGTTACCTGGCCGCCATCGGCAGCGGTGCGGCTTTAGCCTTGGCGTTGCTGGTCACGCCGGTCGCTTTCGCGGAAGACGCCAAGACGAAGGAAGTCGAAGTCAAGGACATCAAGCTCGACGTTCCCGAGACATGGAAGGCGAAACCCACTCCCGCCACCGGATTCCGAGCGGCCCAGTTCGAGATCCCGGCGGTCGAAGGTGACAAAGAAGGAGCCGAACTGGTGGTCTTTCACTTCGGTCCCAACGGGGGCGGTGGCGTGCAGGCAAACGTTGACCGTTGGGTCAAGCAATTCGATGCCGACGAACGCAAGCTGAAGATTTTTGACGGCAAGACCAAGCAGGGTGAATACATCCTCGTTGACCTTTCGGGAACATGGAACAAGCCGGTCGGACCGCCGATCGCCATGAAGACGACTAAGGCGCCCGGTTCCCGGTTCCTCGGGGTGATTTTGAAGCCCGCCAATGGGGGCGACTACTATATTCGGTTGACCGGCCCCGCAAAGACCGTGACGGAAAATGCCAAAGCCTTCCGGATTGCGATCAAGGCCGACCCGGAACAGGAGAAAGAAAAGAAGCAGGACACGGACAAGAAGGAATAGTACCCGGCTCCGTGGCCGACGCTAGCAGCGTCGGCCACGAAATCCGCGAGTCAACGCAGCCCGGCCGCTTCAGAGTGGCCGGGCTGTTATTGTCTTTTTCAGGTTAAGCAAACAGACACAAGAATCGCGGCCAACAAAAGGGCCAGGCATATTGCCTGCGTTCCGCTTAAAACATAGCGACAATACTCGGATAACCAACTTCCATGGACGAAGCAACAATCGTATTAATCGTAACGATTTTCGCAGGAGCGGTTTATTATGGACTTGCTGCGCTGATGATCGGTTACTTCGCCAGGCGAAAGAATCGAAGTCTCGCCTGGGCTTTCATCGGCCCGATATTTCTCGTCCCGTCAATGGTTGCGCTCGCTTTCGTGTCTTATCTGTGCCCGGTATGTCGCGGGCCATTGAGCAACGGTGAGTGGAATCAACGACATTGTCCGAGGTGTGGCGACTTGTCGCTATAAACCTCATTGGCAGCGATCGGAAGCGACCCGCTCACCCCAGCCCTAACGGGACTGGGCTCACCTGAATCATAAAGCTTCGCTGACGACAAATCGCTCAAAACTACTCGGAAATGACGATGCAGAAATTGAATCCCCTGCGTGTTGGCTGGCTGACTGTCCTCTGCCTGTGGTCGGGCCTCGTGTGGTCCGCTGACCTCGCCCCCGTCAAGAAGTCGGGCTCTACGACCGCCCCCGGTCAGCCCTACAACCCGGAGATCTCGAAGGCCTCAGCCGAAGGCGAGAATGCCATCAAGGCCTTCCGCAAGCCGGCCGACCTGGACATCAAACTGGTCGCAGCCGAGCCGCTGCTCGCGAATCCCGTCTGCTTCTGCTTTGACGAGAAAGGCCGCATCCTCGTCGCGGAGACCTTCCGTCAACAAAAGGGGGTCGAAGATAATCGCGGCCACATGAACTGGCTCGACGATGACCTTGCCGCACAGACAGTTGAAGATCGCCTGAAATTCTTCGAAAAGCACTTGAAGGAAAAGGTCCAGGAATACTCGAAGGAGCAGGACCGCATTCGTCTGCTGGAAGACACCGATGGCGACGGCAAGTTCGAAAAGGCCACGATCTTTGCCGACGGTTTCAACGGTATTCTGCAGGGGACAGGGGCTGGTTTGCTCTCGTGGCGCGGGAATGTCTACTACACCTGCATTCCTGACCTGTGGCTATTGCGGGACAACGACGGCGACGGCAAAGCCGAGTACAAAAAGTCGCTCCACTATGGTTATGGAGTCCGTGTGGCATTTCGAGGCCACGACTCGCACGGCTTGCGAATGGGCCCCGACGGTCGCATCTACTTCAGCATCGGCGACCGTGGCTATCACATCGAGACCGAAGGCCGCACGCTGGCTCATCCCGAGTGTGGAGCCGTCTTCCGCTGCAATCCCGATGGCTCGAACCTGGAAGTCGTGGCGACGGGATTGCGCAATCCGCAGGAACTCGTCTTCGACCAATACGGCAACCTCTTCACGGGAGACAACAACTCGGACAGCGGCGATAAAGCTCGCTGGACTTATATTCCCGAAGGAGCCGACATTGGCTGGCGGATGTACTACCAGTACTTGAATGACCGCGGCCCATGGAATCGCGAGAAGATCTGGCACCCGCCTCACGCCGGCCAACCGGCTTACATTGTGCCATGTATCACCAATCTCGCCGATGGTCCATCGGGGCTGACCTATTACCCGGGATGGGGCTTGTCGGAGCGCTATCAAAACCATTTCTTCCTGGCTGACTTCCGTGGTGGAGCCTCCAACAGCGGCATTCGCAGTTTCACGGTGAAGCCCAAGGGTGCATCTTTTGAGGTCGATGATTCGCACGAATTCATCTGGCAGATCCTCGCGACGGATGTCGAGTTTGGTTACGACGGCGGTCTGTATGTGTCGGACTGGGTCTCCGGCTGGAATGGACCCGGCAAGGGGCGGATGTATCGCTTCGCAGAGACCAGCCAAGCGCAGGCCCCTCTCGCGGCGGAAGTGAAAAAGCTCTTCGCCGATGGATTCACGCAGCGTACGGCGAGTGACCTGGCAAAACTGATCACCCACGTCGACTACCGCGTCCGGTTGGAAGCCCAACTGGCATTGGCCGATCAAGGGGCTTCTGCCGCTCCGGTCTTCACCGAGGTCGCTCAATCGAAGGCCAACCTGCTGGCTCGGCTGCATGCGATCTGGGGTTTGGGACAACTCGGCCGCCGTCAAGCTGACTTGTTGGCTCCCGCGCTCGCTCTGCTGGAAGACCAAGAAGCCGAGGTCAGAGTTCAAGCTGCAAAAGTCCTCGGTGAAGCGAAAGTCTCCGGAGCCGTTCCGAAACTGATTGCGGCTTTGCGAGATTCCAGCCCACGAGTCCGCATGCAGGCCGCCCTGACCCTCGGGCACTATGGCGATCCGTCTGCCGTCCGCCCTCTGCTGACTTTGCTGGAAGAAAACAACAATCTCGATCCCACCCTGCGACACGGTGCCGTGATGGGCCTGGCAGGCTCAAACGGAGAAAAAGAGTTACTCGCTGGAGCCAACGACGGTTCACCGGCCGCACGTTTGGGCGTACTGCTGGCCTGGCGACGTCTCGCCAATCCCGAAATCGCCCGGTTCCTCAACGACACTGACCCCTTCCTCGTCGACGAAGCAGCACGAGCCATTCACGATCTCCCCCTCCCCGCCGCCATGCCGGCTCTCGCCAAGTTGGCGAGTCGATCTTTGTTGAACGACGAAACATGGCGACGCGTCATCAGTGCCAACTTCCGAGCCGGCACCGCTGAAAACGCCGCCGCGGTAGCTCGACTGGCCGCACGGGTTGACCTGTCCAACGCCGTCCGCAACGAAGCCTTGAATGCCTTGGGAGACTGGGCGAGTCCCAAGGGGACCGACCGCGTGCTGGGCGATTGGCGACCACTGGAGAAGCGAAGTTCCGAGATCGCCTCGGCCGCGCTGACTCCCGCACTGGGCGGAATCTTCGCCGGATCCGATGAAGTGCGTAAGACTGGCTCGCAAGTCGCGGCCAAACTGGGCGTGAAAGAAGTCGGCCCGGTCTTGATGGGCCTCGTCAAAGATCTGCAGAACCCGGCCAATGTGCGTGTCGAAGCCCTGCGAGCCTTGCAGTCGCTGAAGGACAAAGAGCTTCCCGTCGCGACGAAGTTAGCACTCGTGGACACCAGCCCTGTCGTCCGCTCAGCCGGACAACGCATCTTGGCCGCCCAGGATCCTGATGCCGCCTTGAAAACGTTCCAACAAGTTTTGAGTGAAGGAAGTCGGCCAGAACAACAATCGGCCTTAGCAACGCTGGCCGAAATGAAGAATCCCGAAGCAGATGCCTTGCTCGTTCAACAGCTTGCAAAACTCAACGACGGCCAGTTGGCACCCGAACTGCAGTTAGACATCCTGGAAGCAGCCGGCAAGCGCGACGTGGCCGCATTGAAGTCAGGAGTTGCAGCCTTCGAAGCCGCCCGCCCCAAAGACAATCCACTGGCAGCCTATCTCGAAACACTGCAAGGTGGCGACGCACAACGCGGCCGGACGATTTTCTACGAACGATCTCAAGTCTCATGCGTCCGCTGTCACAAGATTGGCGGCGAGGGTGGCGAAGTTGGTCCCGACCTGACCAAGACCGGAACCGAGAAGAAGCGAGACTACCTGCTCGAGGCGATCGTCGATCCCAATCGACAAGTCGCCAAGGGCTTTGAGACGATCGTCGTCACCACAACCGAAGGGCGAACCCACGCGGGTATCTTAAAGGCAGAAGACGCCGACAAGATCCAGATCCTCACCCCAGAAGCCAAGCTGATCACCATCCCCAAACCCGAAATCGACGAACGAGCCAGCGGGAAATCGTCGATGCCGGAAAGTCTCGTCAAGCAGTTGTCCAAGCAAGACCTGCGAGATCTTGTGGAGTTTTTGGCGAGTTTGAAGGGGAAATAGGCAGTGAATTCGCCGAAAGCACCGTTCCGATTTCGCCAAGCCTATGCGGCACAGCCTAAGCCTATTTCACCGCCAACCACCCATTACCCGCAGCTTGACGGCTTCTATTCCGCCGACGTTCCACTGCCTTGCGGATGGAATGCTCGACTTCCAGCCAGCCATCCCTCTGCGGCTTGAATTTGCAAATCGGATTGGCGTTCCAGGTAGCTGCTTGAAACTCCTTCAAGTCTCGCTCGAGCGGATGAGACTCGTACAAGTCATTGCGGTCCAGAGGCACCGCTATCAACGTACATGGATTCTCGCCCGCTCTCGCACGTAGCACGGCTGTCGGAGCTTCGGTTTCTTGAATGAAATCCGACTTCCGACTATTAGTCGAGTAGACAAGCAGCACGATATCCGCGCGATTCAGTTCTTCTAGGATGCGATCATTCCACTTTTCCCCCGCGATGAGTTGCGAATCTTGCCAGACTTGAATGCAGCCATGCTTTCCCAAAATCGTAAGATGTTTGGACAAGGGCTGGATGGTCTTGTGATCATCGTGAGCATAACTCACAAAGAGACGCATCCGCGGCAATGCATCTTTGCGATCCGCTTCCCGGGCAGCGTGGCTTTCGACATTATCGAGAGCCTTCGTGACATTAACCGTGGCAAGTTTTCCATCCTTGATTTCTTCCTTGGTTTCTTTCGTACCTTCTTCTTCCAATAGACGCAACTTGCTCGCCCGTACCCATGAATCAGGGTGGTTCTCCAACTCCACGTGCTCGATCGCGTGAACTTTGCCGTGCAGTTCCGTCAGGTGTGCGCGGATGAGGTCAAAGAATTTCTGTTGATCCTCCGGTGTGCCATCAATGACCGAAACTTCAGTCCGTCGCTCTGAGCGATTCAATCGGACCAACGCCCGACAGTCGGCCCATTCCAAAATGACGCCAGTTCGCCAACGCCATTGGGGGTGCGCTTCGCTCATTTCATGCGTTCTTACGATGAACCGGGGCAGCAGTCCCGGCGGCAGCGCGTCCGGATAGAAAAATCGAAGCCGCCGCGCTTGCGGTCCGCGGAATTCCGAAAACGCTTCTGGCTGATCTTCTCTCAGTAGTTCTGGGATCAGCCAGCTTTGAGTCCCGTCGAGTTGGAAGGCAACCTCGAACTTTTCCATCAATTCCAAAACAAATCCATGTTTCGCTGTTGGATATTCACTGGTCGGGAGAAGCGCTTGAGATAACCAATCTAGCTTTAAGACTCCGTGGCTCTCCTTCTTTTGCGCAAAGCGGATCAAACCATAAATCGCTTCAGTGACCCATTTCGGTTTCAGAACGCTGGTTTCACGAAGCCGCTGATGATCACGGAAATTTAGCGCGATCCCTAACCGGTGCAGGGTCTTAGCCAAACTGTCCTGTTTCCCCGCCTCGTCCACACCCAAGTTTTGGCACAGACGCTGATAGTCGCCATATTCCAGGAAACTCTGCGGCATCTCGGCCAGCGTGCTTTTGATGCGGTGCCACTTCTTCGGAACTCCCAACCAGACGTCCTTCATCTTTCCCACGGTCTCCGCCACGAGTTCTCGGAGCACCTCAATCCCGCGTCCCGTGAAGGCGTCGGTCTCCACGAAACCTACAATTTGTGGACAACGCTCCTGCAGCCCATATCGATCCACCGAAAAGGGATGAGTGTCATACTTTGTAAGGACGACGACGACAGGGCTGTCACTGCCAAAGCTTTGAATAAATCGCAACCAGTAATCCGTCTCCGTTTCCCAATTACTCTCCCGCCCCTCGAGCACCAAGAGATAAACACACCTTTCGCTCAGGAAGATCTGATGAGTCCCGTGCAGAAATTCTTGTCCACCGAAATCCCAAACATGTCCAGTCGCCAGCCCTTCTGGACATTTCAGTTCTAAGGGCTCGACATTGATTCCGGGTGTTTCGAGCTCTTTCTCATCCGGCGTTACGTGGCGTAGAGCTTTCAGCAGCG
>JAQGHS010000976.1 GCA_028291605.1 Planctomycetaceae bacterium
AGCATTGACTGGGCCAGCGCGCCGAGGTCATTCGCATCGTTGCTGATCTGGAAACTGGTGGCGAAGTTAATCACCCAGGGAGCGTCGACCCATCTGGTCAGAAAACTGGGGAGCGCCCGCCAGAATCGGTAACGAGCCCGCAGGTAAACATTCAGCCCCCCCAGAAACACCCGACGCGAGCTGGCGTTCTCCTCATCGACTCGGATGGGAGTGTAAGTGGGGATCAGCGTGACGAGTTCGCCGAAATCAATCAGCGCTCGAGCCCACGTATTGTCGTGCATACACGACCCGCAATACATCCCGGCTCCGCCTGCGGTGACGATTGCGATGTGCATGGTTTCAATTCTGGATTTTTTAGAAGAATTTTAGCCACGGATTGACACGGATTAAACACGGATAAAGACAAGAAAACGCCCAAGTCATCACGTATTTTGAACCAGGGAATCACTGATCGAACTCAATTTGTGCAAAGAGTCGGATATACGATGACCCAATCCGTGTTTCATCTGTGTTCATCCGTGGCTAGAACTCTTCTCTGCTGCTACATATCGAGTTGATCCAAACCGTCCATGAGGTCGTCTAGATTGTCTCGTTGCGTTGGCTTCGAGGCTTGTCGTTTGGGAATCCCGACGCTCATGCCAACCGCTTCGCGGCCGTCAGCCACGAGTTCCGTATCGCGCTCCATCGCTGCCATTTCCAGGGCGTTCGGGGCACCGAACAAGCGGGACAGATCAATCTTCAAGCCGGCCACTTCACCCTCGGCACCCGCGATGGCGGCCGTTTTGTGGCCGGGGAACATGATCGCATTCTCCGGGCAGACGCGGCTGCAGGCGGGGCAGCCCTTTTTGCAGTTGTCCTGCTGTTCGACCAGGATCCGATCGGCTCCGTCCAGGCCGTATACGCCGAACAGACAGAAATCGATGCATTCCATGCAATTGGTGCAGCGACTGTAATCGATAACCGGGTACCAGCGCCGCTTGACTTGCTCGTCTGTTTCCGGATTGGCGGGGGCTTCGGCGGCCTTCAGCAGCTTCTCGGGTTCAACGTATTTTTGCAGCTTCGCGCGTTGCGGCGAGCTCTGAATCAAGCCCATCAGGTCGAATGTCTGCACGGTGTTTTCGCGCGCGATCCGGCGGATTTCTTCGAGATAAGTCTTGGCTTGCTGGTGATCGCGAAGGTCGATGCAGTAGAGCTTGCGCTTGGGGACATCCCACGAACCGATGCCGTTGGTCGCTGGCGGTGCGTCGGTGTCTTCCTCTTCGGGATTCAGCAGCGAGATCCCTTCCTGCCCCTTGATACCGTTGCGGTCGAGTATCCAGCGTGCGGCCCGCGAAAACAGCCAGGACAGCACCAGCAGATTGCCCGGTACCGACTGTAAGAACATCGTCCCGGTGTGATCGCGGCTCAAGTCGTAGAGGTGCGGGACCAGCGAGACATCGATATCGGGATCGCCCAGCAGTTGCACGGCGATCTCTTCTTCCAGATGCCGTTGCACGGGGTTCTTCCCCTGCTGCTGCGAGATCACCACGGTTAATTTCTTACCGGCCATGAACGTTGCCTTTGATTTCCGCTGCTGCCGTAGCCTGACTCTGGAGAGTCGGGCTACCACTTATTATTCGTTGATCTGTCCCTTGATCATACGCTGGGTTTCTTCCCAGCCGTTCTCCAGCACCTGCAGATATTCCTCTGCCGACAGCACGGGTTCGTCGGTGGAGAACTCGTACAACCAGCCGTTGCCATAGTTGTCTGTATTAATAGCGGACGGATCATTCAACAATTCGGGATTGAACTCACCGACGATCCCGTTTCGGGCGGCATACAGAGTCGACAAGGCCTTCGAGCTCTCGATTTCGCCGAGCTCCTGTTTTTTACGGACCCGCGTCTGCGCGTCAATCGACCAATTTAAGAAATAGACATCCTGCAGCAACCTCACCGAGTAAGCCGTAAATCCCACCCGGTAGACGTCTCCGTGACGCTGCAGCCACAAATGGGATTCGACATAGCTGCGATCGCTCGGCACGCGAGCGGCAAATTTGCCCATCATAAAGACGAGATCTTCGGCCATGTGAATCAGCAGTCAAAGAAATTGCCGTGTGTCGGCATTTGGGATGATGGCATCGGGCGAGACTGAGGGCAGCTCATTCTAGACAGTTAATCGGGAATGGCCGGCTGATGCAAGTTCAGGCTGGAAAATCGGCGGAGGTACGTGGAGGGTGAAGGGTGTCCGGTGTCCTTAAAATTTGATGGGACCTACGGGACGGATGGGACTTATGGAAGAAGAGGGAAGGGCACGGAACATCGCTCATGGTCTTTACCCACGAGGGTGGCATTTGGCGTGGATAGCCTTCAACCGGCTGTGTTCGACCTGGGTGTAGATCTGCGTCGTCGCGATGCTCGCATGGCCCAGGAGTTCTTGCAGGGCACGGATTTCGGCGCCGCCGGCCAGCATGTGCGTCGCGAAGCTATGTCGCAGCGTGTGCGGGCTGACATCCAGGCTGGCACCGATCCGCAGCGCATACTTCTTCACCAGGTTCCACAGCATGATCCGCGTCAGACCGCGTCCCGTCCGAGAGACCAGCAGGAAATCGCAATCGCGTTGCTGCACCAACGGTAGACGTTCCTGCTCCAGATAACTCTGTACGGCCAGGCCCACGATCGGATTGAGCGACACCAGCCGCTCCTTATTCCCTTTCCCAACACACCGGCAAAAGCTTTCCCCCAGGTGTACATCGCGCAATCGCAGGTTGGCGACTTCTGAAACACGACACCCAGTGGCATACAACAAAGCGAGAAAAGCCCGATCACGTCGCGGATAACTGTCTTCCGCGCCCGGAGCGGTCAGCAGGCGATTTACCATATCCGGGCTGAGCACATGCGGCAGATGCTGCCACAATTTCGGGGAATTCATTAACTCCACGACGCTCTCGACCAGCACGCCTTCCAGCACCAGATACCGGAAGAACATCTTTAACGAGACCAAATGCCGCGCGATGCTGGACGCCGCCAGTTGGCGACCATGCAGATGTTGCAGATAGTCCCCCAGGAATCCGAGATCGATTTGTTGCAGTGGAATCGGACGAGTCTGCTCCATCCAGATGAAGAATTGCTGCAAGTCGGATTGATAAGCCTTGCGCGAATTGGCCGCCATCCCGCATTCGGCTTCCAGATAGAGGAGGAACGGGCTGAGATACTCCCCCACGTGCGGCTGCGGCACAGGTCGAGAGCTGCTTTCAGTGACGGGACGGCGTCTCGGAGGCATGGCAAGTCTTCATGTGATCTTTATATTTGGCGTCTGCTGAGTTACCACAATTGATCGCTGAGCGATCAGGGCCTGGTCGCTCAGCGATCAATTTGTGCGAAGAGATGGTCGCTCAACCCACTTCAATGCTCTCGGAAGAGTCGGCACGTACGCTTGATTCTCTTCGTACGTCGCATCTCAATCCGACCTGTGGCAGCAAGATTTCGTCCTGTTGGATTGAAGCGTGTTGATGCTATCGTTGCAAACGGCGGACTCGACGACGAAGGATTTTGCTCCATCTGCAGAAAGTTACATCACGCATTATGCTACAGTGAAGCTGATGTGAGTCAAATTTCAATACGAAAAAATAGTATGTAAATATTTGATACGAATGTAGTTATGGAAAATAAATGCGTCGCATTTAAGAGTGGCACACCAACTGCATAATACTTAATTTCGGAAGCCACAGTGGTTAGCGTCGGCCCACTCTAACCGTTGCGGAGTCCAAGAAAGCGTTCGTGAGGGTTCTGCCTTCCGGACGCTTTCTTTTTTTCCTAAAACATTTCAAGACAAAGGTTTTCACCTCACAATCGGGCTTTCCTGCTCTCTGGCACGATACCTGCGAATAGATTCCAGTGTAGTCAGGAAAGTTGGCGTTGGCCCGCACTAATGATCAGGACTACAAAAGGAGCGTTGTGGTGGACTTTGTCCTCACGACGCTTTCTTTTTTCTTTGTCACCACCAACCCAACTTTAGGGTTTATGTCTTTGTGGATTTCGCAGTCGCACAGCGTTCAGTGACAAGCTGAAACTGCAACGAATAACTTTTCTTCGAGTGGCACGGAATCTGCAAAATACTTTTTACGTAATCGCGAAAGTTGGCGTTGGCCCGCACTAATGATCGAGGTTACGAGGAAAGCGTTCTGGATGGGAAACCAATCAGAACGCTTTCTTTTTTCTTTGATCGTCTCATGCCGCCATCAGACCGTCTAGATCAACCGAGAGCGCGCCTGCCGGCGGGTAACCCTAGGAGGGAAACTGCAACCCCGAGACTGTATGATGGGATCAGTCACTGCCTTCAGAACTACCCCTCTGATTCGGGAATTTGTCAAATGCGCAAAATGGTCATCTTCCCCGCCGTGGACGAAAACCGGCTGCTTCGCATTCGTGAGGTTGCCGAACCCGCGATGATCGTCGCGAATGTCGAAAATACTGTGCAAGCCACGCACGAGATCGTCGATGCGACGGCGTTCTTCGGCAAAATCACTCCCTCGTTGCTGAAGGAGGCCACGCGACTGGAGTGGATCCAGACGGCGACCGCCAGCCTGGAACATTACGTCTTTCCGGAACTCGTCGAACATCCCTGTACGTTGACCAACATGCGGGGGCTGTTTTCGGACGTAATCGCTGATCATGTCATGGGGTATGTCCTTTGCTTCGCCAGGAATCTGCATCATTATCTGCGACTGCAAGCCCAGGCCCGTTGGGAACCGATCGGCGGTGAAACCGCGCGGACCGATTTCGTTTCCGGAAACGGCATGGTCACCAAGATCGATCAAGCCCACATGCATCTCTCGGACTGCACTCTGGGCGTCGTCGGTGTGGGCCACATTGGGAGTGAGATTCTCCGTCGCGCGACCGCATTTGGGATGCGAGTGATCGGAGTTGATGTTCAGACACGCACGGTTCCCGGCGTTCTCCCTGAAGTTTGGGATCTCTCGCAACTGCCGCGGCTCTTGTTTGAGAGTGACTTCGTGGTGATTGCGGCACCGCACACGCCCGAGACCTACAAGATGTTTCGCGGCCCGCAATTCGCCAGCATGAAGGCGTCCGGCATATTGATCAACATCGGCCGCGGAGCCATTGTCGATCTGGCTGATTTAACGGCAGCACTGCAACAGCAAGTCATCGCGGGGGCGGCGCTGGACGTCTTCGAGATCGAACCGCTGCCTGCCGATCATCCGTTGTGGCGCATGGAGAACGTGATCTTGACTCCGCACGTGGCCGCAGCGTCAACACACATCGCGGAACGCCATCTAGAAACGCTGCTGGAAAACACTCGGCGGTATCTTGCAGGCGAGCCATTTATCACCAAAGTCGACAAGCAGCATTGGTTCTAGCGCCAACCGTAGGATAGGCATCCTGCCTGTCCGTTATTCGTATTGGACTAACAGGCAGGATGCCTATCCTACGAGAATTACACGTGCATTCTGCGCGCGACATGTTCATAATTTGGTATCCATCGCCAAGTTCTCTGGCGATCACGATCGTTTTCCATTCGTTGCGGAGCTGCCCGTCATGGCTGATCAACTGAAGGTGGAATGCCCGCATTGCAACGGGACATTGAAGCTGAAAGACCGATCGGCAGACGGCAAGAAAGTTCGCTGCCCGAAATGTCAGGAAGTCTTCAAGGTTCAACTCCCGGCGGAAGATGATCTGGAAGTGCTGGACGATATCGAAGACGACTTCGGGATGGAGGAAGAACTTCCCGAAGAAGAGCCGGTCGAAAAGAAAGCATCGTCCAAGAACAAGAAGGGGAAAAAGAAGAAGAAAGGTGGCGGGGCCCAGATTCCCTGGGCCATCATCGGA